>NZ_JBPBFH010000024.1:0-36705 GCF_050896295.1 Neisseria sp. SLRRB23 | reverse complement strand
GGTAGTGTGCAGGGCAATGTTGCCGCCGCGTTCGGATTCCATCCCCATCAGCGGCAAACCGAATTCGTAGTCTGCAAACAACACCGAATGCAGCCCTTTCCGCCTTCCCCATTGCTATGTGTTTATATCCATTGTTTCTAAATATTCTTTTGACTGATATGGGAAAAACCATCCATCATCATTTTCTCGTACATGAGATTCAACTATTAACAATGAAATTCCCATTTCTTGCTCTATTTGACTTAAAAAAGATACTGCGATTTTCTTTGCTTCTCGATAATTAATTGTCATGGCAATACTCCAAATTGAAAATGTTTGAAGGTAGTAAAATTGACTTCGCCTCCTTTTTGTATTTGCCCATCAATATACCTTTTGGGAAAACTGCGCTTTATGACCCACGCTGGCTCGGTGGTGTTAAACAAAGGCCGTCTGAAACGATTTTCTGTTTTCAGACGGCCTTTCGTCAAGTAATGGGGGAGGATTCAGATATAATTGGTATTGCGGAATCTTCAAGCCAGCACGCGTGCCATACTCACTCTATAGGGAGGATTTGTTTACATTGTGGCTTGTTCTGCTTCAACTTACATCAAATATCAGATTTTTCTTCATCGGTTTTATCATTCATCACCTTATTTACGGCTTCTGGAGACAGGGGCTTGCCGCATTTGCTGCAGTAATCGATTTTTGGAACAGGGGAAATGCCTTTAAAGAAAGTAAAGCTATCCGACCCGATGCCGACGGAGGTGCCATAATTCATCTTTTGGAATTCGTGGCAATAGGGGCAGATTCCTGCGATGATTATGTAGAATACAATTATGATACCTCCGAAACTGAAATATATCGCAAATATTATTTGCACAATTGTTATTTGCAGAAAGTTAGAACCCGTTATCACGTCTTGGATAAATGCCAAAACCACTGTGATTCCGAGAATTAAAAAGAAAAATTTCGGAATCCCCATCCTTTTCTGAAACCTGATTGCGGTATCCATGGCTTTGTCTTTGTCATTTAAGTTTGTGTTCATATTTTTGACCTTCTTTGTTGCTAAAATCCTTTTTAAATTTCAGACTTTACCAGTAATATCTTCCCTCAACTGACAGGCATATTAAATGCCCAACCATAGACATACTTTCATTCTAGTATCTATGCCAATACATTTAACATACTATAACGCCAAAACCCAACGATAATAGGTAATCAATTGATAAAATAGAATATATGCTACGAAGGAATATATCCGTATATAAAAACGGAAATTGAAAATGCCTCCGATATAATCGGAGGCATTTTGAATTGGTACGCCCACGGGGAATCGAACCCCGGTTACCGCCGTGAAAGGGCGATGTCCTAACCGCTAGACGATGGGCGCATATTGTATTTTCTTACTGGCGCACCCGGAGCGATTCGAACGCCCGACCCTCTGGTTCGTAGCCAGATACTCTATCCAACTGAGCTACGGGTGCAGCACAATCACTTGTTTAAGTGATTTATAAAGTCGAAATATTACAGATATATTCGTATCTTGTCTACTTTTCCAGTACCTCATAGCAGATATTTTATGTAACATAATGATTTCAAAACCAACTATTTTATGATGCAAACTGAAGTAATTCAGCCGCATGTAGACGTGTCGTTTCGGTAATTACTTCCCCACCCAGCATACGGGCAATTTCCTCAATCCGTTGATTCTCATCCAACATACTGATTTCACTGACGGTTTGCTCGCCTTCACTATGTTTTCGTACCTGCCAATGATTTTCTCCGCAGGATGCGACTTGAGGAAGGTGAGTAACGGCAAGCACCTGATGTTTTTTACCCAAAGTGCGTAACGCCTTACCGACCATTTCGGCTACTCCGCCGCCGATGCCGGTATCTACTTCGTCAAAAATCAGCGTTGGGATTTCGGTGTATTGGCTGGTAACAACCTGTAAAGCCAGACTGATGCGGGCAAGTTCGCCGCCGGATGCGACTTTGTTCAGCGGACGGGGTGGATTACCTTTGTTAGCGGCAACTTGAAACTGTACTTGCTCCAAGCCGTGCGCCGTCGGGGAAGACGGCAGTAGGGCAATGTCAAAACGCGCACCTTTCATGGCAAGATGTTGCATATTTTCTGTCGTCTCTTCACTAAGCCTACCGGCAGCCTGATGACGCATAGCGGAAAGAATGTGGGCTGCTTCCTGATATTCGGCAAGGTTACGGGCAACGGTTTGCGTCAATGCTTCCAAATCGGCGGCAGCTTGCAGGCTTTGCAGACGCTCTTCGATTTCAGCCAGCTTTTGTGGCAATTCTTCAGGTTCGATACGGTATTTCCGCGCCATTCCCATCAGCTCGCCCATACGCTGCTCCTGAGCCGCCAATTCATTGGGATTGATGTCGCTGCGTCCGGCCACATCGCGCATATTGGCACTGATTTCGCCCAATTCAGCTTCGATGCTTGCCAACATATTCAGGCTCTCGGCAAAACGCGGCTCGATGTTTTGCAAATTGGTCAATAGCTTTTGACATTGATAAATATGCCGTTGGATGCCGTTATCACCGTCAATCTTATCTCCGACTTCTTCGGCAGCCTGCAACAACTCGGCAGAATGGGCAAGGCTGTCATGGCTTTGGCTGAGTGCTTCCCATTCGCCTTCTTTTACGTCTAACTGGCTCAATTCATTGAATTGCCACTCCAAACGTTCCCGCTCAATAACGATGGTCTCGGCGTGTTCCTGCGCCTCTTGCAGTGTTTTTTTAGCATTGACCCAGTTTTGATACAGCTGTCTGACGGTTTCCGCCTGCTCTTTACTGCCTGCAAATGCATCTAGAAGATTCCGTTGGGCGGTTTCCTTATTAAGCGAATGATGGGCATTTTGTCCATGGATATCGATAAGCTGACTGCCCACGGATTTGAGTTGCGCCAAGGTAGCTGCCTGATTGTTGATAAAGCTTCGGCTTTTGCCTTTGGCATCGATAATGCGGCGGATACTGAGTTCTTCTTCTCCGTCGTTTAAAAGCCCCTGTTGATACAATTCTTCTTTTAAAACAGGTAAATGGGAAATATCAAACAATGCTGACAATTGAGCCTCTTTTGCACCATGGCGTACTTGGCTGTAATCTGCCTTATCGCCCAACAGTAAGCCAATTGCGTCCAAGGTAATGGATTTTCCCGCACCCGTCTCGCCGGTCAATACAGTAAACCCGCTTTGAAAATCAAGATTCAGATTTTCGACAATAACAAAATCTCGCAAAGAAAGTGTTAGAAGCATCGTGAGGATTCCTTAGTAATTCGACCAACAAAAGAAATATCAGCTTTAGATATCCGAATTATAACTAAGATTTTTTAAATTAGAAATAAGTTTTTTCTTATTGTTAGATGGAGTTTATTTTATCTGCTTATTTGTTGAAATGCCGTCTGAAGCAATATGCATTTCAGACGGCATCCTGATTTCAATTGAGCAACATATCGGATGGTGCGGTTTCCGATTCTTCTTCATCAGCAGGGGGCATTTCCATTAAATCGGGCAAAACCAATTCGCCTAGTTCTGTCAACGGAGGCAGTTCTTCCAAGCTGTTCAAACTCAAATCACTGAGGAACGTTGCCGTTGTCGCCCACAACGCTGGTTTGCCAAGCGTATCACGATGTCCGATTACCTCAATCCACCCCCGATCCTGCAAGGTCTGCATCACGTTCTGCGACACCGCTACGCCGCGTATACCCTCGATATCGCCACGCGTTACCGGCTGCTGGTAGGCGATAATCGCCAGCGTTTCCATCACAGCGCGGGAATAGCGCGGCGCACGCTGTTCTTGGAGGCTGCCCAGCCGCTCGAATGCCGTCTGCACGATTTGAAAACGCCAGCCCTCGTGCGTATGCACCAGTTGCAACGCCCTGCCCTGCCAACGTGTTTTCAACTGCGCCAACACGTCGATTAATTTGTCCTGCGACAGCGGCGGCACACACAATTCGCGCATAGATTTTTCGTTTAGGGGTTCGGCCTGGGTCAAAAGCGCGGCTTCGATGAGTGCGTCGGGAGAGAGTTTTTTAGTCATAACATCAGGATTTAATGGTTTAAATATTTTTCAGACCGCCTTGGATAAGGGTTCTTTTCTGTTTTATATGTTGGTTTTATAGTGGATTAAATTTAAATCAGGACAAGGCGACGAAGCCGCAGACAGTACAGATAGTACGGCAAGGCGAGGCAACGCCGTACTGGTTTAAAGTTAATCCACTATAAATTTTACAAACAGGTCGTCTGAACAATCTGTCTAAGGTTTCAGACGACCTTTTTGAGGGCAGTGAAACATCTTTTGGCATTTCACTATACCGCCCTACTCGTCCGCAGGCTTCTGCCCTTTACGCTCTGCTTTTCTGGCTTCGCGAATGGCTTTGAGTTCGGCTTCTTTTTGGCGGGCTTTTTTGAGCCATATTTCCCATTGGTTCGGCGTTTCGAGGGTGATTCTGCCGATTTTGCCTTCGCGGAAGTCGGTGAGGATGTTTTCGGCGGCTTTTTGGTAGTTGATCCGTCCGCCACTGAGGACTGCACCGCGTTTTTTGGCTATCCACTCGAGCCATGAGTTATCGTCCCAGTGGCTGCTGGGGTCTTTGTCGGCTTGGTAGCGTTCTTGCAGCATGGGGAGGTAGTGGCGGCGGAGGTAGTCTAGNAGTTCGAGGGCGACTTCTTCTTCGTCCAGCGCATTGCGTCCGACTGCGCCGCCGGCGGCAAGGTTGTAGCCGCCTTCTTCGACGATGATTTTCGGCCACAGCATTCCGGGGGTGTCGTAGAGCCAGAAGTCATCGGCGAGGAAAAGGCGTTGTTCGGCTTTGGTGATGCCGGGTTCGTTGCCGGTTTTGGCGGATTTTTTGCCTATCATGCCGTTGATGAGAGTGGACTTGCCAACGTTGGGGATGCCGCAAATGAGGATGCGCAGGGGTTTGTCTATGCCTTGGCGGTGGGGAATCATGGCACGGCAGGCTTGGGTAATTTTGCCGTGTGCGCCTGTTTCGGAGGAATCGAGGGCGATGGCGCGGGTATCTGGGCGGCTGTTATAGTGTTCGAGCCAGATTTTGGTGCGCTCGGGGTCGGCAAGGTCTTGTTTGTTGAGGATTTTGAGTTTGGGTTTGCCTTTGGAAAGCTGGGCAAGCAGGGGGTTTTCGCTGGAGGCGGGCATACGCGCGTCCAGCATTTCAATTACCATGTCTACGCTTTTGGCGCGCTCGGCGATGGCTTTTTTTGCTTTGTTCATGTGGCCGGGAAACCATTGGATTGCCATATCTTTCCTTTCTTCTCAATATTTGAAATGCCGTCTGAAACAGAAAAGCGGGGTTTCAGACGGCATAATGGTTTAACGGGATTAACGGCTCGGCAGGTTTTGTGCCTGTCGGTGTCGTATCAGCAACTCGTAACGCCCCTGCAGCCTTCCGGCAAGCTCTTCGACAACATAGACGGAACGGTGCTGTCCTCCCGTGCAACCGATGGCGACGGTAACGTAGCTCCTGCTTTCATCCTCCAAACGCGGCAGCCAATGCGTAACAAACCTTTCGATGTCGTCAACCATTTCCTGCACAAGCGGCTGTCCGTCCAAATAATCCCTGACCGGTTGGTCCGTACCGGTAAACGCCCTCAGTTCAAGATCGTAATACGGGTTGGGCAGGCTGCGCATATCAAACATAAAATCCGCGTTGTTTGGTACGCCGTATTTAAATCCGAACGACTCCAAAATCACCAGCAGCCCGGTACGTTCGACCTTCAGCCACTGCCGCACGGCTTGGCGGAGCTGTTGGGCATTCATTTGGGAAGTATCGATACAATAGGCGATTTCTTTAAGTGGGAAAAGCCATTCCCGTTCTTTCTTTAAGCTTTCCAACAGGGTCATATCCTGATTACTCAGAGGGTGGCCTCGCCTGGTTTCGGAAAACCGGCGGACCAACACGGCCTCTTCCGCCTCGACAAACAAAACTTCAACCCTGTGCCCCAGTCCGCGCAAATAGGCAATCTGTTCCCGCGCCTGTCCGATGTCTATGCCGGAACGTACATCGACACTGACGGCCAATTCGCTTTCGTCGGCACGCTCGATATGATACGACACCAGCGACGGGAGCATTTCCAAAGGCAGATTGTCTACGCAAAAATAACCCGAATCTTCCATCTGCCTGAGGGCAACGGATTTACCCGAACCGGACAGGCCGCTAATCAGGACTATTTTCATTGTATTGCTCATTTTCTTTAAGCTGCGTCTGATGACGCTCCAAAAATTCGCGCGTACTGTCTTTGCCTCGCAGCTGGAGAATATAATTGCGCACCGCCGCTTCAACCAATACGGCAAGGTTGCGTCCGACCGCGACAGGCAGTGTAACCGAACGGATGTTGACATTAAGGATAGACTCGGTCTCCGTACGTATGCTCAGACGGTCGAGTTGCTTCATGTACTCATCGTCTGCTGCGGCAAGGTTGATAATCAGCTGCAGCACTTTCTTCGGGCGTATGGACGTCTCACCAAAAATATGGCGGATATTGAGTATCCCTAGGCCGCGAACCTCCAAAAAATCACGCAGCATAGGTGGACAGCGACCTTCCAGCGTTTCCGGTCCGATACGGAACAGCTCAACCGCATCGTCGGCAATCAAGCTGTGTCCGCGCGAAATCAGCTCCAACGCCAATTCACTCTTACCCAAACCGGAATGCCCCGTAATTAGTACGCCAACCTCGAATACATCGAGAAATACGCCGTGTTTGATGGCTGACGCCGCCAGGGTGCGTTGCAGGTAAATCCGCAACACATCCATGAGATACGGGCTTTCAAGCTTAGAAGTCAGCAAGGGGATATCGTTTTTATGGCAATAGTCGCGCAAGCTGGGAGAAACCGGCAAGCCGTTTGCCACGATAACCAAAGACATGGAAATATCGAACAGGTCTCCGAACCGATAGCAGACTTCACCCGATTCGAGACGGTTCAGATACTCCGACTCCGCCAAACCGACCACTTGGATTTGGTTGGGATGGATAAAATTCAGGTGGCCGACTAAAGCGAGGACGGGTTTGTCCGCCTCTACGCCGATACGGTTGTCCGCACCCGAATTACCGGCAACCCATGCAAGCTGCAGCTTGTATTGGTTGTCGGAAAAGAGACGGCGGACGGAAATACTGGGCATATTACTCTTCAGTCAGGATGGCGCGGACTTCTTCCGCAGAGGAAACAGTCATCAGTGATTCCCTGATGCTTTTTTGAGAAAACTTGCCGGCCAATTTGGATAAAACCTCCAAATGCTCGCCCGTCGCATTTTCCGGAACCAGCAAAATAAAAACCAAGGAAACCGGCTTGCCGTCGGGCGCGTCAAATCCGATGGGTTCGCGCGTGCGGATAAACGCGCCCGTTGCCTGCTTCACCCCGGCATGACGGCCGTGAGGGATGGCAACGCCCTGCCCCAAACCGGTCGAACCGAGTTTTTCACGGGCAAAAAGACATTCGAAAACATCAGCATGGGACAATGAGGATTCGCGTTCCAAAAGCAGGCCCGCTTCCTCAAACAGCCTTTTTTTACTGCCCACCTCCATATCCAAAACAATATGGGACAAAGGCAAAATTTCGCCGATAAGGCTCATAAGCTTCTCTTTTCAGACATCGCAAAACAGAAGGATTGTACCGACTGCCGGGGCAAATCTCAATCCCGCATACGGTACGGGCTGACATAACACAGCGTTTTAAAAACATATTTTAACGCTTTTCGGCACAGATAGAAATGCCGTCCAAAGCAGTTTACGGCTCTTCAGACGGCATTGCCCTGCCTTATTTCGCGAAAAACGTATGGGCAAAAATGGCGGTAAACCACACCCAACCAATTCTGTTGTTTGCCAAAAACGTTTCAAAACAGATTTGCCGGACGCGGCTTTTGATGGCGGCATATTGGCGGTATTGCAGCAGCAGGACGATAGGGATTGCCGTCCAATATGCCCATGTCGCACTGATAACCGCCCCCAATACTGTCATCAGCAGGATAAAGCCGCCATGACACAGCATAACGGCGGCGATGTCGTAACGCCCGAACGTGACGGCGGAGGTTTTGATGCCGATTTTCAAATCGTCTTCTTTGTCCGCCATCGCATAAACCGTGTCATACGCTAGAGTCCATAACACATTGGCGGCAAATAGGATCCACGCTTCAAAAGGTACGTTTCCGACGACTGCGGCAAACGCCATCGGGATACCGAAGGAAAAGGCAAGCCCGAGATAGAGTTGGGGAATCGGAAAAAAACGTTTGGTAAACGGGTAAGTCAGCGCAAGAAACAGCGCGGGCAGGCTCATCAGCCATGTCAGATGATTCAGCGGAATCAGGCACAATGCGGCAAGCAGGCACAAAAATGCCGTCAGCAGCAGTGCTTCTTTTTTCTTGACCCGGCCCTGTGCGAACGGACGGTTTTTGGTGCGCTCGACAGCACCGTCAAAATCGCGGTCGGCAAAATCGTTGATGACGCAACCGGCACTGCGCATTAAAAACGTGCCGATTGTAAACGCCGCCAATATCGACAAATCGGGAATGCCGTCTGAAGCCAGCCACAATGCCCAGTAGGTCGGCCACAGNAAAAGCAGCGTCCCAATGGGCTTGTCCGCCCGCATCAGGCGCAGTTACACATCCAAACGGTCGGACAGGCGTAAAAATAAAGGGGATTTAGGATTCATATTGCCGCACAGCTTGAAAAAACGGTATTTTATCCGATAAAGCGTTTCAGTTCGGGCAGAAAATACTCGGTCAGCAGCATTTCCTCGCCGTGATGGGAAAACCGCGAACGCCGAGCGGCAAAGTACCGTCCGCATCCTTCGCCGGAAACGGCAAACTCAAACGCCGAACGCGCCCCTTCCAAATCGGCCTGAAACAGACGCTCGCCCAAAGGACGCGTGCCGCAGTCCAAAATGTTTTGCCAAAACGCCGAACCTATTCGACACTCGCTCCTTGCCGCGACAACAGGGATACCGTCCAGCTTCAACAAAACTTCGCGCAACAGCCTCCCTCCGCATTCCGTCTCCAATTCGCCCAGCTTCAGCAGTTCCACCGAAAATGTATGCGGCAAGGCGCGCAATGCGACGGTCAGCGACCGGGCTTTCAATAACCGGCTCATCGGCAGGCTGATGCCGTCTGAAACGGAGGCAGCCAAGTTGGGCAGCCATTTCCCAAATAGGTGTTCCATATTTTTCCCAATCTTTATACCGCGTCTGTTTTATCCAACTCCAACCATTCCGCCTCGGGGAAACTGTCTTTCAGACGGCATTGCAGATAGTTCAGGCTGTCTTGCGCGACACATTCGTCGGAACTGTCGTGAATATGGTTGAAAATCAGGCTGTGCAGGCGGATGCCGTATTGTTTGAGCGCGGCGAAACTGAGCAGGGTGTGATTAATGCTGCCGAGCCGCCCGCTGGTAACGAGGACGACGGGATAAGCCTGTTGCTGAATATAATCAATAGTCAACAAATCTTCCGTCAGCGGAACCATCAATCCGCCCGCACCTTCGACCAAGACGATTTCGTATTGCGCCGCCAATTCTTGCGTGGCGGTGCGGATTTTGTCCAAGTCCAAAGCTCTGCCGTCCAGACGGGCGGCAAGATGGGGCGAAGCGGGATAGCTGAAGATTTCGGGCATAGTCAGCCGCCGTTTGTCGGCTTCCTGCATGGGTATGCCCATGATTTTGCGGTGGACGGCGATGTCGTCGGCGATGTCTTGGCAACCGGTTTGCACGGGCTTTTGCGTAATCACGCTTTTGCCTTGCTGCAACAATTGTTTTGCCAACATACCGGTGGCAACAGTTTTGCCGATGTCCGTGTCTATGCCGCTGACGAAGTAAACGCCTTTCATTTGCTGTGTTCCTTCAAAATGTGTACGGTTTTGTCGGCAAGTTCGGTCAAGAGGTCGTCTGAAATGATGTAAGGCGGCATGAGGTACACCAGCCTGCCGAATGGGCGCACCCAAATGCTCTGCGCCACGCAATCCGCTTGAAAACGCGCCATATCCACGCCTTTTTCCAACTCTATCACGCCAATAGCACCCAAAACGCGCACGTCTTTCACGCCGCGAATGTCCCATGCGACTTTCAAACGATCTTTTAAGATGCTTTCAATGCGGCAGATATTTGCCTGCCAATCTTGAGACAAAAGCAGCTTGACCGAAGCGCAGGCCACAGCACACGCCAGCGGGTTCGCCATAAACGTCGGACCGTGCATAAACACGCCCGCTTCGCCGCGTGAGATCGTTTCGGTGACTTTTTGCGAAGTGATTGCCGCCGCCAGCGTCATATAGCCGCCGCTCAAACCCTTGCCGATACACATAATATCCGGCACGACCTCCGCGTGTTCGCAGGCAAACATCTTGCCCGTGCGCCCGAATCCGGTGGCGATTTCGTCAAAAATCAACACGATATCAAATTCGTCGCACAAATCGCGCAACCCGAGAAGATACTGCGGATGATAAAAATACATGCCGCCCGCGCCCTGCACGACCGGTTCCAAAATAAAGGCGGCAATATCCGCATGATGCGCTTCAAACAAGGCGCGGACAGGCTGCAAATCCGCCTCATCCCATTCAGCGTCAAAACGGCTTTTCGGATTATCGACAAAATAACGCTGCGGCAAAGCGCTGCCGAAAATATGGTGCATCCCCGTTTCCGGGTCGCAGACGGACATCGCGTTCCAAGTATCACCGTGATACCCGCGGCGCACCGTCGCAATATTCTGCTTCGCCGTCAAACCCCGCGCCTGCTGGTATTGCACCGCCATTTTCAACGCAACTTCCACCGAAACCGAACCTGAATCCGCATAAAAAATACGGTCCAGCCCCTGCGGCAAAATCCCGACCAACAATTTGCCCAGCTCCACCGCCGGCTCGTGCGTCAAACCGCCGAACATCACGTGCGCCATTTGTTTCATCTGCGCTTCAACCGACTGATTCAAAACAGGATGATTGTAGCCGTGTATCGCACACCACCAAGACGACATCCCGTCAATCAACCGCGTGCCGTCTGCCAATTCGATATGCACGCCCTCCGCTCGGCGCACCGGATAAACAGGCAACGGATCGGTCATGGATGTATAGGGATGAAGCAGATGCGCGCGGTCAAAATCACGCAAAGATACCGGTTTTTCCTGTTCAGACGGCATAAAGTTTCTCTCTTTTCTTATTGCTGCGTTCAAGCGTGGAAATTCGTATTCTACTCCCTCAAACCCACTCCTCCCTACTCCTGCATCATTTTATTTTCAATACGGTAAAATGCCGTCTGAATCTTCAGACGGCATTGGGTTTATATTGACTCATCCCTTTTATGTTCGATAGCATTTTGGTGTTTATCACCATCAGGTTCGGCAACCGTATACTCACCTTCGATAATGTCATCATCGTAGGGAGTATCCTTTTTAGCACCTGATTGGTTCATATTAAAAAAATGCTCAGACCTGACAGGCTGCAATACGGCAGCACCTTTAAACGGCAGCAGCAACAGCAAAGCCAATACGGAAGATACAAATCCCGGGCTTATCAGACAGACCGCAGCCACCGTATAACGGATAGGCCACAACATCTGATAAACAGACACTTTCCCCCCGCTCCTCATGGCGGCTCCCGCCAATAAAATACCGGACATCGCCGTATGCCTGAGCATCAGCACGCCGACAACAAAACCCGTAACCATCAGAAACAATGCCCAGCCGCCGCCCAGCCAATCGGCAACCCACACAATCGACATGATCTCCAAAAACAGCAATACTAAAAAACCAATACCGAAAAATCTCATTAACCATCATCCTTTTGATATTTGAATAACAGAAAAAACCGTTTACCTGGAACGCGCAACTACCGTCTTCCCGCAAACGATACCATATGCTTCCGGCAAGTAAACGTGAAATCACGCAAAAATTATTTTTACCATGCAAAAATAAAACCGGCTGCATATCTGCAACCGGTTTCAAATCAGCCCAGTTCCTTATCCAAATCAGCCAACAGCTCTTTCAGGCTGTCTCTGATTTCCTGAACCGTAACCTGAGGATCACCATCCGAACCGGACTCCCCATCAGCCGAATACGGAGCAAACGTACTTCGCAGTTTCAACAGTTTGACCACATCCAAACGGGTATAGTGTTCGCCGCCATAACCTACGACTACGCCGTGATCGTGCTGCCAACGTGCAAATCCTTCGGGTTCGATTTGCAACAGCCTGCACAACTCATCCAGCGTAAAATAACGTTTTGCAGGAATCGTCAAATCAACGTTGTTTGTCATAGTAATGTTCCACCATGCCTTTAAGTTTCTGGCTGGCATGGAAAGTGACTACGCGGCGGGCGGTAATCGGTACTTCTTCGCCGGTTTTCGGATTACGACCTGGGCGTTGCGGTTTGTCGCGCAACTGAAAATTACCGAAACCGGAAATTTTGATTTCTTCGCCGCGAGCCAAAGTGCTGCGGATTTCTTCAAAAAAGAGTTCGACGATTTCTTTGGCATCGTTTTTGGTTACATTGCTGACTTTATCTACCAAAATATCGGCCAATTCGGCTTTAGTTAGTGTCATATGATTACCTTCTGTTGTAACAGGTGTAGATTATTACCAATTTCTATTTAAAATTCAAGCGAATATTTATTTATCAACCGCGCAGTTGCGCTCCTGCTGCTGTTGCCGCATCAATCAGTTTTCCGATAACCGGCTCGATGACTTCATCTGTCAGCGTGTTTTCCATATCTTGCAAAATGATTTTAACGGCAACGCTCTTCATGCCTTCAGGCACGCCCGTACCGCGGTAAACGTCAAATACGCTGATTTCTTGAACCAGCTTGTTTGCCGCCGCTTTCAGGGCATTTAACAAATCATCATGCGTTACAGCTTCAGACATTACAAATGCCAAATCTCGGCGTGCAGGTTGGAATTTGGATACGGACTGATAACGGGTTTTCTCACGACCCAATACCGCATCCATATCGATTTCAAATACCAGCGGAGCTTGTGGCAAATCATATTTTTGTAGCCATTTCGGATGCAACTCGCCAACAAAACCAATTACTCGTCCGTCTGAAACAATATTGGCGGCACGTCCAGGATGCAATGCCGGATGTTCGGTTTTAACAAAGGATACTTCCTTGTTTTTCAAGAGGCTCTCAACATCGGCCTTCATATCGTAGAAATCCACATTGCGTGTTTTCTCGCCCCATTGCTCAGGCAGCACGGAGCCATACCACAAACCGCCGATACGTTCGTTTTGAACAAATTGATCAGCCGAATCTTTGCTGAACACACGGGCAATTTCAAATACGCGTACACGGTTTTGCTTACGGTTCAAATTGTTTTGCAAAACTTCCACCAAACCGCCGATAAGCGTAGAACGCATGACGGCATACTGCGCCGCCAACGGATTTTGCAGGCGGATAGGATTGGTATTGGCAGCAAAGTCTTGCTCCCATTGCTCATCCACAAACGCATAGCTGACCACTTCACGGTAACCGCGAGCCGCCATTTCGTTATAAACCGCAAAACGCGGGCGTTTGGTTTCAGGCAAAGCCAACATTTTCAGACGGCCTGAAGTATAGTCGTCAGGAATATTTTCATAACCGTAAACACGACCGATTTCTTCAATCAAATCGGCTTCGATTTCGATGTCGAAACGGAAGCTAGGAGAAATGACACGGAAGCCTTCTTCGGTTTTCTCAGGCTGCAAACCCAAGTGTTGCAAGATAATTTCGACTTGCTCAGCAGGGATTTCAACGCCCAATACCGTTTTCAGACGGCCTAAACGCAATTCGACCTGTTTTGCCTCAGGCAATTTGCCTTGTGCCTCAACCATTTCACCGGCCGCACCACCGCAAATCTGTACCACCAATTCGGTGGCACGCTCAATAGCATCAGCTTGCAAGCGGTAATCCACACCACGTTCAAAACGGAAAGAAGAATCCGAACCAAAACCGTATTGACGGGATTTACCGGCAATAATCTCCGGGGCAAACCAAGCAGCTTCCAACACAATATTTTGCGTCTCATCAGAAACCGCGCTTGCCTCGCCGCCCATCAAGCCGGCCAAGCTCAACACACCTTTTTCATCAGCGACCACCAGTGTATTATCAGCCAAAGTAACCGTCTTCTCGTTCAGACACGCCAAAGTCTCGCCATTTTGAGCACGGCGGACAATCAAACTGCCTGACAGCTTGTCAGCATCGAAAACATGCATAGGCTGACCGATTTCCAGCATCACATAGTTGCCAATGTCCACCAATGCGGAAATGCTGCGGATACCGCTGCGTTCCAAACGTTGTTTCATCCAATCGGGAGTAACCGCTTTCGCATTGACATTTTCAATAACGCGGCTGATAAAACGGCCGCAGTCGGCCGGTGCATCAATACGGACAGCCTGTTTTTTCTCACTGCCGATAGAGGCCGTCTGAATTTCGACAGGCGTAAACGCACATTGAGTCAACGCAGAAACCTCACGCGCAATGCCCTTAACACTCAAGCAATCAGCGCGGTTAGGCGTAATTTTCAACGTAAACAGCGTATCGTCCAAATCCAAGTATTCGCGGATGTTGGTACCGACAGGCGCATCTTCAGGCAGAATGTGCAGACCGTCTACACCATCATCAGGTAAACCCAGTTCATTGGTCGAACACAGCATACCGTTTGATGGTACGCCGCGCATTTTGGTCGGCTTAATTTTGAAATTACCCGGCAAAACGGCACCCGGCAACGAACACGGCACTTTAATGCCCGGCTTGACATTCGGCGCACCACAAACAATCTGAACCAACTCGCCCGTACCGGCATCAACTTGGGTAACGTTCAAACGGTCTGCATCAGGATGTTTTTCAACGGATTTTACTTCGGCAACAACCACGCCACTGAAAGCAGGGGCGGCAGTATCGATTTCTTCCACTTCCAAACCGGCCATGGTCAAAAGATGTTCCAGTTTATCAGCAGAAAGATCAGGATTGGCTTGGGTTTTCAGCCATGAATAAGGAAATTGCATATTATTTTCTCTACTATCAGGCCGTCTGAAACAAATTTTTATCAGACGAAATCAGTAATATCTATTCACTTTTTCAGACGGCCTATCAAAAGACCATCTGAAATTTATTTAAACTGCTTCAAGAAGTTCAAATCGTTATCGAAGAATAAGCGCAGGTCATTGACGTTGTAGCGCAACATGGCAAAGCGGTCGAGACCGATACCAAAAGCGAAACCGGTATATTTTTCAGGGTCGATATTGACGTTTTTTAATACGTTAGGATGTACCATACCGCAGCCGCCAACTTCCAACCATTTGCCGTTTTCGCCCATGATGTCGATCTCGGCGGAAGGCTCGGTAAACGGGAAGAAAGACGGGCGAAAACGCACTTGCAGGTCATCGCGTTCAAAGAAGCGACGGATAAAGTCAGTGAACACTGCTTTTAAGTCGGCAAAAGTTACGCCCTCTTCTACCCACAAACCCTCGGCCTGATGGAACATAGGCGAGTGCGTGGCATCGCTGTCCACACGGTAAACGCGGCCGGGGGCGATAATGCGGATGGGCGGCTCTTTTTTGTCGAGCATATAGCGGATTTGAATAGGCGAAGTGTGTGTGCGCAAAACGTCTCCGTTTTCAACATAGAAGGTATCTTGCATCGCACGCGCGGGGTGATTTGCAGGAATATTCAAGGCTTGGAAATTGTGGAAATCGTCTTCAATTTCAGGACCGTCCGCCACTTCAAAACCCATACCGTGAAACAGCTCAACCACACGTTGCAAAGTCAAAGTAACTGGATGCAAACCGCCATGTTCTTGCGCACGACCCGGCAAAGTAATATCCAAGGCTTCTGCAGCCAATTGGGCTTGCAGCTTGGCTTCATTCAGGGCATCGCGTTTGGCATTAAAGGCCGTCTGAAACTGATTTTTGCATTCGTTGATGTGCGCGCCTATGGTTTTACGCTCTTCAGGAGACATTTGACCCAAAGTTTTCAAAAGTCCAGTCAATTCGCCGGTTTTACCAAGATAGCGTGCTTTAATTTGTTCTAAGGCATTGAAGTCTTGCGCAGCTTCAATAGCAGCAATACCTTCTGCAACGATACGGTTTACATTTTCCATGGTGGTTTATCGTCTGTTTGTTGATGGCAGTCCGTCTGAAACAACAAAGCCGTCTGTTGGATTTGATTGCAAACCCGTTCAGACGGCCTTTTGTCTTACTACGGCCAATCCGTTTGATAAGAGAGGCCCATTTTATCGCAAATTAGTATAAAAAAATAGAGCTTAAAGAAAGAAAATCAACTACATAGAATTTCCTTAAGAAAAGAAAAAAGGAAGCACAAGCTTCCTTTTTAAATAATCTTATCGAATTAAGCAGCCAAAGCAGCTTTAGCTTTTTCAACCAATTGTGCAAATGCAGCTTTGTCGAATACAGCCAAATCAGCCAATACTTTGCGGTCGATTTCGATAGCAGCGCGTTTCAGGCCGTTCATGAATTTGCTGTAAGACAGACCATTTTCACGGGCACCTGCGTTGATACGAACGATCCACAGTTGACGGAATTGACGTTTGCGTTGGCGACGGTCACGGTATGCGTACTGACCGGCTTTCATTACCGCTTGTTTGGCAACACGGTAAACGTTTTTACGACGACCGCGTTAGCCTTTGGCTAACGCGAAGACTTTTTGGTGACGAGCACGAGCGGTAACACCGCGTTTTACGCGTGGCATATTCTAAACTCCTTAAGCGTAGGGCAACATTTTAGCAACAGAAGCCAAATCGCGTGAATCCACCATAGCGGTACCGCGCAATTGACGTTTAGTTTTAGTGGTTTTTTTGGTCAGGATGTGACTTTTGAACGCATGACCGCGTTTTACACCACCGTTACCCAGTACTTTAAAGCGTTTTTTCGCGCTAGACTTGGTTTTCATTTTAGGCATTGGAAAACTCCATTCGTTATTAGATAAGGTATAAGGGGTTTTGAAATAAATTTCAAACACTTGGAACCCAAAATACCACGGTTTTTACCGCTAATTAAACCTTATTCCGAGCGGCAATCGAAATAAGCCTTGCATTATAGCTTTATTTTTTCTTAGGCGCAATCATCATCACCATTTGACGGCCTTCCATTTTAGGGAAGGATTCGATTTGGGCTACTTCCGCCAAATCTTCTTTTACGCGCTCTAAAAGTTGCGCACCGAGTTGTTGGTGAGCCATTTCACGACCACGGAAACGGAGTGTTACTTTGACTTTATCGCCGTCAGCCAAGAAGCGGTTGATGTTGCGCATTTTGATTTGATAATCACCTTCATCGGTACCCGGACGGAATTTGATTTCCTTAATTTGTACCTGCTTCTGATTTTTCTTGGCTTCGTCGCGCTTCTTGGCTTGTTGGTATTTGTATTTACCGTAATCCATCAGTTTGCACACGGGCGGTTTGGCAGTCGGGGAAATCTCTACCAAATCCACATCCTGCTCTTCGGCCATAGCCAGAGCTTCACGAACTGAAACGACACCAAGCTGATCGCCTGACTCACTGATTAATCGCACTTCTTTGGCGGTAATTTCACCATTGATTCGTGCTTCGCGTTCTTGAGCGATGATAAATACTCCTATAAAAATTAATGATTGACGAGGGCGTCAGTGATTTCTTGCTGCAATTGTGCAATGAAATCATCGACATTCAAAGAACCCAAGTCTTCTGCTTTGCGGCGTACCGCAACTTTGTTTTCTTGTTTCTCTTTATCGCCGACAACGATTTGATAAGGGAAACGGTATTGGCTGTTGTCACGGATTTTGTAACCGATTTTTTCGTTACGCAAATCCAATTCGACACGGAAGCCTGCAGCCTGCAATTTAGCAGCCACTTCGCGACAATAATCTGCTTGGTTCTCGGTGATATTCATAATCACCATTTGAACCGGCGCAAGCCACAATGGGAATGAGCCTGCATGGTTTTCAATCAGAATACCGATGAAGCGCTCCAATGAACCCAAAATTGCACGGTGCAACATTACAGGACGCGCACGGTCGTTGTTTTCAGTTACATATTCGGCATTCAAACGCTCCGGCAATACAAAGTCCAACTGCAGGGTACCGCACTGCCAAGAACGACCCAAGGCATCTTTGACATGGTACTCAATCTTAGGACCATAGAATGCGCCTTCACCAGGCAATTCTTCCCACTCTACGCCACAAGCGGTCAATGCATCACGCAAGCCTTGTTCGGCTTTATCCCAAACTTCGTCAGAACCTGCACGTTGCTCAGGACGGAGGGACAGCTTCACAGCAACATCATGGAAGCCGAATTGTTTGTAAATACGAACCAGCAATTCATTAAATGCACGTGCTTCATCAACGATTTGATCTTCGGTACAGAAGATATGCGCATCATCTTGCACAAAACCGCGAACACGCATCAGACCATGCAATGCACCGCTTGGTTCATTACGATGGCAAGAACCAAACTCAGCCAAACGCATTGGTAAATCACGATATGAGCGCAAACCGTTATTGAAAATTTGCACATGACCCGGACAGTTCATCGGTTTAACCGCGTATTCGCGTTTTTCTGAACTGGTCACAAACATATTGTCTTTATAGTTTTCCCAGTGGCCGGATTTTTCCCAGAAGGTTTTATCCATAATTTGAGGCGTTTTCACCTCTTTATAACCGGCAGCATTCAGCTCTTTGCGCATATGCTGCTCAATCACTTGCCACAAAGCCCAGCCTTTAGGATGCCAGAACACCATGCCCGGTGCTTCATCTTGCAGGTGGAACAAATCCAATTGTTTACCCAGCTTACGGTGGTCGCGTTTTTCTGCTTCCTCGATGCGTTGGATATAGGCTTTCAATTCGTCTTTACTTGCCCAAGCCGTACCGTAAATACGTTGCAACATTTCATTATTGCTGTCGCCGCGCCAGTATGCGCCTGCCAGTTTGGTCAGCTTAAAGTTTTTCAAGAAACGGGTATTGGGAACGTGAGGACCGCGGCACATATCGACGTATTCTTGATGATGATACATGCCCATTGCTTCCACTTCAGGCATGTCTTCAATCAGACGCAATTTGTATTCTTCGCCGCGATCTTGGAAAATTTTGATGGTTTCTGCACGAGGCGTCATCACTTTAATGACGTCATAGTCTTGTGCAATCAACTCTCTCATGCACGCTTCGATAGCGGCCACATCATCAGGCGTAAATGGTTTTTCAGTTGCGATATCATAATAGAACCCGTCTTCAATCACCGGGCCGATAACCATTTTGGCATCTGGGTAGAGCTGCTTGACCGCATGACCGACCAAGTGCGCGCAGGAGTGGCGGATAATTTCCACGCCTTCTTTGTCTTTAGGCGTAATGATTTGAACATGGGCATCTTCGGTAATCGGATCGCAAGCATCCACCAATTTACCATTAACCTTGCCCGCTACCGTTGCCTTTGCCAAACCTGCACCGATAGACGCTGCAATTTGCGCCACGGTAACGGGTGATTCATATTGGCGGACCGAACCGTCCGGCAAGGTAATGTTCAACATCAGAAAGCTCCAAAACATTAAAAAATAACGGCATAAAGCCGTTATGGAAATTTGGTAGGCACGATTGGATTCGAACCAACGACCCCCACCATGTCAAGGTGGTGCTCTAACCAACTGAGCTACGTGCCTTCAAATAATTTCTGCATTGTAACGATTCATTCCGTCTTTTGCAAGAGGCATGTACGTTTCTTCATTGCCGCCGCCTGCAGAATTTAGGGAGGCTTATAAAAAAACCGTAAAAAATCATTTATAATGCAGCTCCTTAAAATATGTTTTTACACACAGCCGCCCGACTTACATTAAATCTTATGCTCAAATTTACCTTACACAAAAAAGACGGTCATGCCCGACGCGGCACTTTGGAACTGAACCACGGCAAAATCGAAACGCCGGTATTTATGCCGGTCGGCACTTACGGTTCGGTCAAAGCGATGAACCCACAAAACCTGCATGACATCAAAGCGCAAATCATCTTAGGCAACACTTACCATCTGTGGCTGCGCCCGGGCTTGGAAGTCATCGAACAATTCGGCGGTCTGCACGAATTTATCGGTTGGGATAAACCGATTTTAACCGACTCGGGTGGTTTCCAAGTATTCTCGTTATCCGATATGCGTAAGCTGACCGAAGAAGGCTGTACATTCCAAAGCCCGATCAACGGCGACAAACTATTTCTCTCGCCCGAAGTGTCGATGAAAATCCAAACTGTGTTGAATTCTGACATCGTGATGCAGTTGGACGAGTGTACCCCTGGCGAAGCAACGCACAGCCAAGCGCAAAAATCGCTGCAAATGAGCCTGCGCTGGGCGGAACGCAGCAAAAAGGCTTTTGAAGACCTGAAAAACCCGAATGCGCTGTTTGGCATTGTACAAGGCGCGATGTATGAAGATTTGCGCGAAGAGTCGCTGAAAGGCTTGGAAGAGCTCGATTTCCCCGGCTTGGCCATCGGCGGCTTGTCTGTTGGCGAACCTAAGCCCGAAATGTACCGCATGTTGCGCGCCGTCGGCCCTATCCTGCCGGAACACAAACCACATTACTTGATGGGCGTCGGTACGCCTGAAGATTTGGTATACGGCGTGGCACACGGCGTGGATATGTTCGACTGCGTTATGCCTACCCGCAATGCGCGTAACGGCTGGCTGTTTACCCGTTTCGGCGATTTGAAAATCAAAAACGCCAAACACAAGCCCGACAAGCGTCCGATAGACGAAAGCTGCACCTGCTACGCCTGTCAGAATTTCAGCCGCTCCTACCTGCACCATCTGCACCGAGTCGGCGAAATCTTGGGCGCACAGCTCAACACCATCCACAACCTGCACTTCTACCAAGTCATCATGGCAGAAATGCGCGAAGCCATCGAACAAGGGAAATTTGCCGATTGGCAAGCGCAATTCCATGAGAACCGCGCACGAGGCGTGGATTGAGATTTAACCATGCTTATCAAGGTCGTCTGAAAACATTTATCTTGATTGTCCCTCGGTTTTTCAGACGGCCTTTTGCACAAAGAGACATCTAATATCATCAATACACATCAAAGAAACAGACCATGCCCCGCTTCCTGCCAGAACCCTCCCTTCCCTACATCGACCAAAACCGTACCGCCGTCTTACTGCTTAACCTCGGCACACCGGATGCTACGACCGCGCAAGCCGTCAAACCTTACCTGCGCGACTTTTTATCCGACCAACGCGTAGTGGAACTGCCGAAGCTGTTGTGGCAACCAATCTTGCGTGGCCTGATACTGACGCTGCGTCCTAAGAAAAGTGCGCACGCCTATGAAAAAATCTGGTTTAAAGAAGGCTCTCCCTTAGAAGTTTATACGGAACGTCAGGCAGCCGCACTTGCCGAACAAATGCCCGGCCTGATTGTCCGTCATGCCATGACCTACGGTAACCCTTCGGTGGCGGATGTATTGTCAGAACTGAAATCACAGGGTGTAGGCAGGCTGCTGATTATCCCACTATATCCGCAATATGCCGCATCAAGCAGTGGAGCCGCCGTGGACAAGGTATGCGAACAATTACTGCTGCAACGGAACCAAATGAGCATACGGACTGTTTCACGCTTCTATGACGACACGGGCTATATCGATGCAATGAAAAACCATATTCTCCGATATTGGGCAGAATACGGCCGCAGCAAGAAACTGATGCTGAGCTTTCACGGCATTCCGCAAAAGCACTTCAACCTCGGCGACCCCTATCCAGACGAATGCCGCCATACCGCCAAACTGCTTGCAGAAGCACTAAATCTGACCGAAGACGAATATGTCGTGTCTTTCCAAAGCCAATTCGGCAGGGCAAAATGGATTACACCCAGCACTCAGGATTTGTTTAACAAACTGCCCAAACAAGGCGTAACCGAACTGGATGTATTTTGTCCGGGTTTTTTGGCCGACTGTTTGGAAACCATGGAAGAAATTGCCCTAATGGGGCGTGAACAGTTTTACGAAGCAGGCGGTAAAAACTACCGCTATATCCCCTGCCTCAACGATAATCCCGACTGGATAGGCGCGCTCGCCGGGCTTGCAAAAGAGAACCTTGGTGGCTGGTATTAAAACAATCGTTTGACCCATATCCAAATGCCGTCTGAAAATAATCTTTCAGACGGCATTTCATCTCACTTTCAGGTATAGTGGATTAACAAAAATCAGGACAAGGCGACGAAGCCGCAGACAGTACAGATAGTACGGAACCGATTCACTTGGTGCTTGAGCACTTTAGAGAATCGTTCTCTATGAGCTAAGGCGAGACAACGCCGTACTGATTTAAAGTTAATCCACTATATGATGGCTTTGGACGCAACCATCAAAAGGACAACCCGATGAACATAATCCGACTGCTGCCCGCCCTGGTTTTGGGCTTACTCTATACCACCGTTTCTGCCGCCGATTCCTCCCAGGCGGCAAATGGGCAAAAAACCTACGAATCCAATTGTGCCGCCTGCCATGGGAAAAAAGGAGAAGGACGGGGGGCCGTGTTTCCTCCGCTTTACCGTTCCGATTTTATTATGAAAAAACCGCAAGTCCTGCTGCACAGCATGGTTAAAGGCATCAACGGCACCATTAAGGTCAACGGCAAAACCTACAACGGTTTTATGCCAGCAACCGCCATCAGCGATACCGATATTGCCGCCGTCGCCACCTACATCATGAACGCCTTCGACAATGGCGGCGGCACGATTACCGAAAAAGACGTCAAACAGGCAAAAAACAAAAAACCTTAACCTTAGCAAGATGCCGTCTGAAATCCCCCAATCCGACTTCAGACGGCATTTAAACCAAAATATCCCAATACGGCACTTTCAAACCGGCAGAACCGATATTGCCATTCCGCCGTCAGGATGGCGGCGTGTCCAAAAGCAATACAGACACATACCAACCCCATCCCGAACTGGAAAACCGCATACACCGACCACCCGCACAAAATCTCACCCGATAAAAACCGGTCGGCAAAATTTGCCGTAACAAAATCAGGCTTACAAGACCACCAACCGTCATTATGCCGACAGGATGCTGCGTACTCTAACCCCGGCGCGAAAATAACGGTATCCTTCCCGGTAAAGGCAGCCTGTATATCCCGTCCAAATGACCAACCACCCTTAAAACCCATAGAATCAGGGTTCAAAAAAACTCAATATCCCACAATCCTTTCCGAAAATTCCGCCCTCTTCCCACATCATTACAGCCAGGCTGCTTAAGCTCTCATTATTCCATCCGAACCTCACACCGGCCATTCTCCTATATAATATCGGGATGTGTACCTTCATTTCGGAATAACCATGGCTTTTGCCTCACTGTTTACGCTTTTGGATGATATCACCGCCGTACTGGATGATGTCGCGCTTATGACCAAAACTGCCGCAAAAAAAACCGTCGGCGTGGTCGGCGACGATTTGGCACTCAATGCCAATCAGGTTGCAGGCATATCCTCGGAGCGCGAGCTGCCAATCATATGGGCTGTGGCAAAAGGCTCACTGTTCAACAAACTGATCCTCATTCCTGCCGCGCTGCTGCTTTCCACCTTCCTACCACAGGCAATCACCCCGCTCCTGACCATCGGCGGTATTTATCTGTGTTTTGAAGGCGTTGAAAAACTGCTGCACAAATTCCTCCACCGTAACGTACATCTTGAAGCAGAAACAGCCACAAGCGGGGACGAACAGGAAAAAATCAAAGGCGCTATCCGTACCGACTTCATCCTCTCTGCAGAAATCATCATTATCGCACTGGGTACGGTCGGACAATACGGGCTGCTGACACGTTCGCTGGTTATGGCGGCAATCGGCATCGGCATGACGGTTTTCGTATACGGCCTAGTCGCCGTCATTGTCAAACTTGACGACTTAGGCATACTGCTGATGAAGCGGCCGCAAAACCTTCTGCGCCGGACAGGACGTACACTTATTTCCTTTATGCCTTGGTTTATGCGCGGATTGGCCATCGCCGGCACGATAGCCATGTTCCTTGTCGGCGGCGGACTGGTTTCCCACAATCTGGGTTTCCTACATGACTTCCTCCACACACACCATTGGGACAGCGGATGGATATCCCACCTGTCCGACCTCTTGATCGGACTGGCAGCAGGTTCCCTTGCCTGTGCCGCCGTACTGCCTCTGATAAATTGTTTCCGCAGACACTGAACTCCTTTCCGATGCACCATGCCGTCTGAAAAACGCTCGGACGGCACCACTCCAAACAGACAGATACCCATGTTTCCCAAACTAGACAAATACTGGCAACACCCCTCCCTCTACTGGCCCCTGCTCATCCTCTTTGCCGCCGCTACCCCCTTTACCTTCGCACCCTACTACCACTTTTGGCTGATGCCCTTGATTTTCGGCGCATTTGTCCGACTCATCGAACTGCGTCCGCGCTTTGCCGTTTCATCCGCCTACCTGTTCGCACTGACTGCATATTCGACACAATTCTACTGGATACACACCGCCCTCCACGACATTTCCGGACTCCCCAACCTCTATGCCGTACCGCTGACCTTCCTGCTCCCGGCCTACCTTGCCCTCTATCCGGCACTCTGTTTCTGGTTATGGAAAAAATTTACCCTGCCGCGAAGCATAAAAACCGGCTTGGCATTGCCGGTTTTGTGGACACTGACCGAGTTTGCCCGCGAGCGCCTTCTGACCGGATTCGGCTGGGGCGCACTGGGCTACTCGCAAATCGTTTCAGACAGCCCGCTCGCCGGTTTTGCCCCTTTGGGCGGCATCCATATGGTTACGCTGGCAACCGCCTTCCTCAGCACATGGTTGGTTTTGGCAAGCGACGGCAGCATTCCCCCCCGGAAACGCCTGTTTCCGATTATCCTGATTGCCATTCTGATTACCGTCGGCTATACCGCGCAGCAAACCGACTTTACCCGTCCGGACGGCAGCACCCGAACCGTCGCCCTCCTACAAGGCAATGTCGTACAAACCCTCAAATGGCGTGAAGACCAAGTTATCCCGACCATACAAAAATATTACGAACAAGTCGGCAAAACCACTGCCGACATCGTCATCATGCCCGAAACCGCCATTCCCGTCATGCGTCAGAACCTGCCGGAAAACATACTGGCACAATTTGCCGAACAGGCACAAAACAACGGCAGCGCACTCGCCGTAGGCATCAGCCAATACACTTCAGACGGCAGCGGCTACGAAAATGCCGTCATCAACCTGACCGGCTATCAAGAAAACAATCCGAACGGCATACCCTATTATGCCAAAAACCACCTTGTCCCCTTTGGAGAATACAAACCTCTGCCCTTTCTGACCACGCTACTCTACAAAATGATGGACATGCCCCTTTCCGACTTCCACAAAGGCGGCGACAACCAACCCACCCTTCAAATGAAAGACCAAAAAGTCGCCTTCAACATCTGCTACGAAGACGGTTTCGGCGACGAACTGATTACTACTGCAAAAGATTCCACCCTGCTTGCCAACATCAGCAACATGGCATGGTATGGAAAATCCAACGCCATGTACCAGCAACTACAGCAGTCCCAGGCACGCGCCATGGAACTCGGCCGTTATATGGTTCGCGCAACCAACACAGGGGCAACCGCCATCATCTCACCCAAAGGCAATATCATTGCCCAAGCACAACCCGATACCGAAACCATATTGGAAGGACACATCAAAGGCTATACCGGTGAAACGCCCTATATGAAAGCCGGCAGCTCATGGCCGTTGATAGGAATATTGACCCTTATCACACTGATACTTTTCATATTCCGCAACAAAAAATCCTAATGCCGGAACTGTCCGCCAAAACGGACAGTCTTTTCCATGATACTATTTACATACAGAACCGAATGTAATATAATATCCAAATCGACCTAAAATATCAGGTTTAAAAAATCAATCAAAATCAGAGATAAAATTTCCCTATTTATCAACCCCTACCGCATATCTTTTATCAAACGTACAAAACACAATCCAAGCAGTGATATACTGTATCCAAACACCCGACCGCAAACCTGCGGTTACAGCCGAAAGGAAATGCCCCAAATGAATAACGCTTTCGCATTACCCGCCATCCAAAGCGGCAACGGCAGCCTCGAACAATACATCCACACCGTCAACAGCATCCCCATGCTGACATTGGACGAAGAAACGCACCTTGCAGAACGCCAACGCAAAGGCGACCTCAATGCCGCCAAACAACTTATCCTGTCCCACCTTCGTGTGGTTGTTTCCATTGCACGCGGCTATGACGGCTACGGACTGAATCAGGCCGACCTGATTCAGGAAGGAAATATCGGTCTGATGAAGGCGGTCAAACGCTACGAGCCAGGTCGAGGTGCGCGCCTGTTTTCATTTGCCGTGCATTGGATTAAAGCGGAAATTCACGAATTCATCCTGAGGAACTGGCGCCTTGTCCGCGTTGCCACCACCAAACCGCAACGCAAGCTGTTTTTCAACCTGCGCAGCATGCGTAAAAACCTGAATGCCCTGTCTCCTAAAGAAGCACAGGAAATCGCCGATGATTTGGGTGTCAAACTTTCCGAAGTACTGGAAATGGAACAGCGCATGACCGGACACGACATCGCCATCATGGCGGACAACAGCGATGACGAAGACAGCTTCGCCCCCATCGACTGGCTTGCCGACCACGATTCCGAACCGAGCCGCCAACTGTCGAAACAGGCACATTACGCGCTGCAAACAGAAGGCCTGCAAAATGCTTTGGCGCAACTGGATGACAGGAGCCGCCGTATTGTGGAAAGCCGCTGGCTTCAAGATGACGGCGGTCTGACGCTGCACCAGCTTGCCGCCGAATACGGCGTATCTGCCGAGCGCATCCGCCAGATTGAAGCGAAAGCCATGCAGAAACTGCGCGGTTTCCTGACCGAAGAAGCCGAAGCGGTTTGAAATAGGCATAATTAAACACCCGACAAGTCGGCTTGTCGGGTGTTTTTTTATAATAGAAACCCCAATGAGGCTTGTGTGTCGTGCTGTACACGATTTTATCCGTCCACGCCGTTGCAATTGCCGAAATTAAAAAACCAACATGAATCAGACACTGCCATATAAGCTGTTTCTCAGAAAGATTGACCGAATTGATAAATTGCCTGTACCACAATCAAGTCTGTATAAATCAGTACTTTCAACCAATGGCTTGTCAAAATTATTTTGGTAAAGACACCCATAGCCTGTTCCAATTTTGGAAGTTTTGTCTGATACACATCCCTTTCTTGCAGCGACAAGAGCTCATGGTGCCCATATAGCGCGCCAAATCTTTAATTTTTCACATCCTGAAGCACTTAGTCCCATACAGATGTGATATATTGATTATATTTTAATGGACTTCGGAGGAGAAAATGAGCAAAACCATCCATATTCACAGTATGACCGGATTTGCCAATACGGCAGGAGAATGCGGCAGCAAACGCATCAATCTCGACCTGCGTGCGGTCAACCACCGTTTTCTAGATATTCAAATCAGGATGCCGGATGATTTGCGCCATTTGGAAAGCGGTATCCGCGAGAAAATTTCATCCCATATCGCGCGCGGCAAAGTTGAATGCAAAATCCAAATTCAAGATACGGAAAACAGAAACCAATCTTTGGAACTGAATCACGACTTGGTCGGACAACTTGCAGAAATCAACCAAACCCTCCGTAAACATCATGACCTGGCAAAATTGGGGGTTGCCGATATTTTACGTTTTCCCGGCGTATTGGCAAGCCAAAGGGAAAATACGGAAGAATTGGCAAAAAGCATTACCGAACTGACCGAAAAAGCGTTAAAAGACTTCACTGCCGCACGCAAGCGGGAAGGTAAGAAATTAGGCGAGCACCTGTTACAACGCCTTCAAAGCATGGAAGAAATCATAGATGCATTAAGCGAACTCTTTCCTACCCTGTTGGAAACACATAAAGAAAAAATCCGCTCGCGCCTCGTCGAAGCAGTCGGTGACATCAATAATGACAGGCTGCAACAGGAATTTGCCCTCTTTATTCAAAAATCCGACATCGACGAAGAATTCAGCCGCCTGCGCACGCATATCGACGAAGTACGCCGCATCGTTACCGAACACAAAGGCAGCAGCGGAAAACGCTTGGATTTCCTGATGCAGGAATTAAACCGTGAGGCCAACACCTTGGGCAGCAAATCTATTGCTGCCGAATGCACCCGAGCCTCTGTCGAACTGAAAGTCTTAATCGAGCAGATGCGGGAACAAGTGCAAAATATCGAATAATCGGTTTCCCCGATAACCAAATGCCGTCTGAAAGCCCTTTCAGACGGCATTTTTTCAGTTTGAAACCTTTGCGGTATAAAGGCTTAAGGCTTTCCTTTGACCTCCACCAATCTTGTTCCTGCAAGAAAATCATACAGAAACTGCCGATCGGGATTCAGCAGTGCGAACCCCCACGGTAAAATCAGCCAAATCAATGCCGCACCGAATGCATCCTTGGGTGAAATACCGAGCAGGTGGCGTAATCCGGCATAGGCTAACATAGGGATGAATACGATAAATATGCATGCCCAAATAAAACGCAGGCGGAGCAAGTGTAGAGACGGCTGCATACCGTTAACATCGCATAAGCCTATCCTCCATGTCCTCATCGCCAAGGTCTGTCCCTGCCCGTGCCAGTTGGCACGGAAATAAAGCCACCACGAACTGACAATCAGGATGCTCGTAACCAATGCCGAAAGCGCGGCGGAGACGGGATTGAGGAAAATGGCGGCAATGCCGGCAAGCAATGCCGCCAGACAGGTTGCCGCACCGACCAGCAGCATCTCATACAGCATGGCGGCAAAGCGGCGTTTGAGCGGGGCGGTTTTCAGTATCATCATCTTTTCAGTCGGAATATGCCGTCTGAAACACCGGCGGGTTTCAGACGGCATTCATACAGATATGCCTCGGACGATTAACGGTGCGGACGTTTCTGACCGCGCGACTGTTTTGCCGCCATTTGATTGATTTCCTGACGTGTCGGGCGTTTTTTGAACATAGCGTGCGCCTCGTCCACCGAACATTTTTGTGACAGGCAGATTAAAGTAACGACATCCTTCTGGTATTGTCCGCCGCTATGATACATACGGCGCAGGTTGGCCTCATTGACTTTGCCTTTTTCCGGATCGATATCGAATTTTTTCAGACGTTCGACAAACAGACGCTGCTGACGGCGGCTGGTCCAAACAAAACCGCCCGCGGCGGCAGCGACGATGATGGCGGCAAGCAGGATGGCAAGCGGCCAGGAATCGACAATCAATACGATAATGAGGCTTAAAACGGCGGTAGTCAGTAAAATCAGACCGCCCAAGCGCAGTTTGGTCTTATTGTCCATAGGGTTGATGTTCCTTTATTGAGGTGGTCGTGCCGTCTGAAATGTTTTCGGACGGATTGGTGAATACTTTTCAGGATTAACGGTATTTTACAGTATTTTCGGATTTTAGGGATTGCCGCTTTATTCTGCCAGTGAAATGACGAGTTGTCTGAACGCCGCCCATGAATCGCCCTCTTCTGCACCTTTGATAATCCTGTCGATTTTGGCACAGGTTTTAAGCGCGTCAAGCAGGCGGGAGATGGAAATCCGTTTAACCGCAATCGGAGCGAGCGTCTGCTTTTCACCCCAAAGTCTGAGACTGTTGCGTACGGATTGGACACTCTGCCCCTGTTTTAAGGAAGCAGCCAGACGGATCAGCGTCCTGATGTCTTCGGCTACCGCCCACAGCAACAGTACCGGTTCTTCGCCTTCCTCCTGCAATCCGTCCAACAACCTGCATACGCGCGGCACATCACCCTTCATCCATGCGCCGGCAAGCTGAAAAACGTCAAAGCGAGCAACATTGGCAACGGCGGTTTGCGCCTCATCGATATTGACGGTATGCCCTTTCGGATACAGCAGCGCGAGCTTGTCGATTTCCTGACGCGCCGCCAACAGATTGCCTTCCACGCGCTCGGCAAACAGTGCCAATGCGTCTGCCTCGATACCCAAACCGATTTTGTCCAGCCGTCCGCGTATCCATTGGGGCAAAGCCGCCGCACCGACCGGTTTGGCTTCCCACACTTCCCCCTTTGCCACCAATGCGGCAAACCATTTGGACTGGAGCTGGGTTTTCTCCAGTTTAGGCAGTAAAACCAGCGTTACCGTATCTTCCGGCAGGTGGGTGGCAAAATCCTGCAACGCCTCGCCGCCGGTTTTGCCGGGTTTCCCGTTGGGGATATGCAGTTCCAACAGTTTCAAATCGGCAAACAGACCCGCACTGCCTGCGGTTTGCAGCAGTTCGTTCCAATCGAAGGCATTGTCTGCCGTATAAACTTCCCGATTGAGGTAACCTTGTTTCTTCGCCGCCGCCCTCAATGCGTCCAATGCCTCGATACGCAACAGTTCTTCCTCGCCATGGATGACGTACAGAGATTTCAAAGGCGTGTCCGTATCGATGCGTCCGATATGTGCCACCACGTCATTCCGCCTTCAGAAAGGTCAGGCGGCGGACAATTTGTTCGGCGGCATCCTGCCGCATTTCCGCCCACAGGGTTTCTTCTTCTTCCTGTTTGCCTAAAATTTCGTTGTCCGCATAAGCAAGAACGCGGCGGACGGACACGGTCATCGGTTTGCCGACCGGCTCGCCGCGTTTCAATACCTGCGCTTCAACCGTCAATATCAAAAGATATTCGTTGATGACTGCCGCACGGGTAACGGTATAGGTTTCCTTGTTTTGGGAAACGCTGTCTATACGCAGGGTCATCTGCGCGCCGGCAGCATCGTCCACCCTGCCCGAAGCCTGATACAGCGCGGTTTCCAAAGGAAACTGCAATGCCTGTCCGCCTTCGATGTGCCAGCTCCGGTAGGTCAGCGGCGGAGAAATGCCGTCTGCACCTTTCAGGTGGAAACCGCACGCGCCCAGCATCAGCACTGCGGCAGTAAGAAACAGTTTGTTCATCGCTTGCCTTTCTCAAAAGCACAAAATCGGTAAATTATATCAGCGGCGTGTTCAGACGGCATTGCCGTCCAGCCAAATCAGGCTCGCCATACGCCCCGTTGCTCCGTCGCGGCGGTAGGAAAAGAAAGTATCCCGTTCCAAAACCGTACAATGCGTGCCGCCGTACACGCCGCCCACGCCTTCGCGCTTCAGAATCAGGCGGGCGAGCGCGTAAAGGTCGGCAAGGAATTTGCCGCCGCCTATGCCTTCAAATGCGGTGGCGGCTTCGGGCATGGGCGTGCAGAACGCATCAAACACATCCTGTCCGACTTCAAACGCATCCGCACTGATGGCGGGGCCGAGATACGCCATAATTTCGACGGGCGGAACCTTCATCGCGGCAATGGTGTTTTGCAATACGCCGCCCGCCAAACCGCGCCAGCCCGCGTGTGCGGCGGCAACCGCCGTACCTGCCCTGTCGCAAAATAGAACGGGCAGACAGTCGGCAGTCATCACGGCACAGGCAACCTTGCCCGTGTCGTCCACGGAAGCGTCCGCATCGGGCGTGCCGTCCAATGCTTCGGCAGCATTGACGACAATGGTACTGTGGATTTGATTGAGGTAGGCAACGGGCAATCCGACCTGCTGTTGCACGATTTCGCGGTTGCGGCGCACGGCTTCGGGATTGTCGCCGACGTGCGTACCGAGGTTCAAACTCTGATACGCACCTTGGCTCACGCCGCCGTTGCGCGTAGTAATCAGGGTTTTCACATTGGCGGGCGCGGGCCAATCGGCGGTCAGGAAGTTTTTGCCTTTCGGGGCAAGATTTAGGGTTTCTGTGATGGTTTTCATTGGATATTGGAATAGGTGTGTGGCGGAAAGGGTTGATTAACTGCCTTCGGGGCAAATGGATGCTTGTTTTTTCGTCATTCCCGCACAGGCGGGAATTCGGAGATTCGGGATTGTTTTCAAACGTTCAGGTTCGGATTCTTGCCGGTGGAGGAATGATGCCCTTATATGCTTTCTCCGAGCTTTATATTATATGTTTCAACAGGGGATGGCACATCAAGCACCGCACTGCGTGTTGCCCGAACGAGACTACCCTCCGATTAGATTCTATCGCCATAAACAGACGGGTTTCAACCGAAAAGGAATGGGGATAAAGTCCATTTCCGACACCTCTCGGGCGATGCCGTCTGAAAACCAATCTCCACTTTCAGACGGCATTGTTTAGGCACGGTCATTTTGCAAATTAGGGTTAAGGCGTGTATGCTTGCCTTCCCTTAAAAACAAACACGCAACGCATTATTATGAATATCCTCAGTAAAATCAGCAGCTTTATCGGAAAAACATTTTCCCTCTGGGCCGCGCTCTTTGCCGCCGCCGCTTTTTTCGCGCCCGACACCTTCAAATGGGCGGGGCCTTATATTCCTTGGCTGTTGGGCATTATTATGTTTGGTATGGGTTTGACGCTCAAACCTTCCGACTTCGATATTTTGTTCAAACATCCCAAAGCCGTCATCATCGGCGTAATCGCACAATTCGCCATTATGCCGGCAACCGCCTGGCTGCTGTCCAAACTGTTGAACCTGCCTGCCGAAATCGCGGTCGGCGTGATTTTGGTCGGCTGCTGCCCGGGCGGTACGGCTTCCAATGTGATGACCTATCTGGCGCGTGGCAATGTGGCTTTGTCGGTTGCCGTTACGTCTGTTTCCACCCTGATTTCCCCATTGCTGACTCCCGCCATCTTCCTGATGCTTGCCGGTGAAATGCTGGAAATCCAAGCAGCCGGTATGTTGATGTCCATCGTCAAAATGGTTTTGCTCCCCATTGTTTTGGGTTTGATTGTCCATAAGGTTTTGGGCAGTAAAACCGAAAAGCTGACCGATGCGCTGCCGCTGGTTTCCGTTGCCGCCATCGTGCTGATTATCGGCGCGGTAGTCGGGGCAAGCAAAGGCAAGATTATGGAAAGCGGCCTGCTGATTTTTGCGGTTGTCGCACTCCACAACGGCATCGGCTACCTGCTCGGCTTCTTTGCCGCCAAATGGACCGGCCTGCCTTATGATGCACAAAAAACGCTGGCCATCGAAGTCGGTATGCAAAACTCGGGCCTGGCCGCCGCGCTTGCCGCCGCACACTTTGCCGCCGCGCCGGTCGTTGCCGTTCCGGGCGCATTGTTCAGCGTGTGGCACAATATCTCCGGCTCGCTGCTGGCAACTTATTGGGCGGCCAAAGCCGGTAAACATAAAAAAACCTAAACGCNTTTCATCATAATGCCGTCTGAACGGGGCAAACGAAACCGGCGGTTTCTGCCCGACCCCTTCAGACGGCCTTTGTTTGAAATCGGCAAGGACGATTGTCCGGCTGCTCCGGTTCGGCTGCCTGCGTTCGCCCCGCCTTTCAAGCCGCCTCACTCCCTTACATAAACCACTTCGACATCGTAGTCGTCTTCGTTCCAATCGTCATCGTCGTCCGCGCCGAGTTTGTCTTGCCATTCTTCTTCATTGTCCAAGGAGGAATCCAAACCGGCTTCGAGGCGCAATACGGACAGCAGGTGATACATATCGTCGGGAATCGGGGCTTCGAAGGAAACGGTTTCGCCGGTTTTCGGATGGACGAAACTCAAGCGGTAGGCGTGCAATGCCTGACGCGCGCCCAGACTTTTAACGGCTTCTTTCACCGGTTCGCTGCACGGATGGCGCAGGTTGCCGTAAACCGGGTCGGCGGCCAGCGGATGGTTGGCTTCGCGCATATGGACGCGGATTTGGTGCGTCCTACCCGTTTCGAGCGAACATTCGATGTAGCTGTGGGCAAGATAGCGTTCCAACACTTTGACGTGGGTAACGGCTGGTTTGCCGCCGAATTTGACCACCGCCATTTTCAGGCGGTTGTGCGGATCGCGTCCGATTTGGGTTTCGATTTTACCGTCAAAGGGAACGATGCCGTTGGCGACGGCGCGGTAGATGCGTTTGACCGTGCGCTCTTGAAGCTGTTGCACGAGGGAATTTTGCGCCGGCAGGGTTTTGGCGACCACCATCAGGCCGCTGGTTTCTTTGTCCAAACGGTGTACGATACCCGCGCGCGGGATTTGGGACAGCTCGGGGCAATGCGCCAACAGGCCGTTGAGCAGGGTACCGCTCCAGTTTCCCGCGGCCGGGTGGACGACCAGTCCGGCCGGTTTGTTGATGACGATGACGGTATCGTCTTCGTAAACAATATCCAAATCCATAGGCTCTGGAACAAACGCCAGATTCTCCTCACTCGGGCGGACGGTTACACGGATTTGCTCACCGCCTATCATTTTGTCTTTGGGTTGCGAAGGTTTATCGTTTACAATAACCGCGCCTTCTCTAATCCATGATGTCAACCGGCTGCGCGAATAGTCTGGCAGAAGTTTTGCCAATACCGCATCCAACCGCCCGCCGGCAAGCTCGAGCGGAACAGTCAGACAAATACAGTTTTCGGTTTCCGGGGCTGACACAAAGTCTGAATCATCGCTATAATCGGATTCATTATCAAAGGAAGTATTCTGCATGAAAAAAATTCTTTTAACGGTTTCATTAGGTTTGGCACTGAGTGCCTGTGCCACCAAAGGTACGGTAGATAAAGATGCCCAGATTACCCAAGACTGGAGTGTGGAAAAACTCTATGCCGAAGCCCAGGACGAGCTGAACAGCAGCAATTATACGCGAGCTGTCAAATTATACGAAATCTTGGAATCGCGCTTCCCTACCAGCCGCCATGCCCAGCAATCCCAACTGGATACGGCATACGCCTACTATAAAGATGATGAGAAGGATAAGGCGCTGGCCGCCATTGACCGCTTCCGCCGCCTTCACCCTCAACACCCGAATATGGACTACGCGCTGTATCTGCGCGGCTTGGTACTGTTCAACGAAGATCAGTCTTTCTTGAACAAGCTGGCCTCGCAAGACTGGTCCGACCGCGACCCGAAAGCCAACCGCGAAGCGTATCAGGCCTTTGCGGAACTCGTCCAACGCTTCCCGAACAGCAAATACGCCGCCGATGCGACCGCACGCATGATCAAACTGGTCGATGCTTTGGGCGGCAATGAAATGTCGGTAGCGCGTTACTACATGAAACGCGGCGCATATATCGCCGCCGCCAACCGCGCCCAAAAAATTATCGGCAGCTATCAAAATACACGCTATGTCGAAGAATCACTGGCCATATTGGAACTTGCCTACAAGAAATTGGACAAGCCCCAGCTTGCCGCCGACACACACCGCGTTTTGGAAGCCAACTTTCCGAAAAGCCCGTTTTTGACGCACGCCTGGCAGCCCGACGATATGCCTTGGTGGCGTTACTGGCATTAAGCCCATCCTCGAAATGCCGTCTGAAACCGTTTCAGACGGCATTTTATGTTCCGGCGCAAACCTTTCCGCTCACCCAACGGTTCTCCCTACCGTTAACGGCAATGCCCTTTCTGTTTTTGACGCACACTGAAAATCAAACGATATGCCTTGCCGACACGAACCGGCGTTAACGCCAAAATGCCGTCTGAAGTCCTTTTAGACGACATTTTCCGTTCCGGCACCAGCCTTCCCATTCACTCAAACGGTTTTTTCTGCCAATAGAATTTATACCCTCTCAAACGTTGAGCCTTCACGCCGCCGCGTCCCAAGCCGAATTGCAGCGCGCCCGACAAATCCGTCCGCAACAACTTGATGCCGTGTGCGCGGACACGGTTCTGTACCGCTTCGGTCGGATGTTTGTAGGCGTTGGCATAACCGCTTGAAGCAACGGCATATTCGGGCGAGACGGCATTGAGGAACACGCCCGACGAGGACGTATTGCTGCCGTGATGTCCCAACACCAAAACCTGGCTGTACAGGTTTGAGCCGTATTTTTTAACCAACTCCGCCTCGCCCTTCGTATCCAAATCGCCCGTTACCAGCAGTGCCGCACCGCCCGCCACAACACGCAAAACACAACTTTTCCCATTATCATCGATGTTTTTGCGTTCAGACGGCCTCAAAAACTCGAAATCTACGCCGTCCCATTGCCAACGCTGTTCCGCACAATGCCGCGCCCCCTCATAAAATTCCGGCTGCCCGGCATAAATCCCGCCGTTCGGTATCTTGCCGACTGCCTGAAAACCGCCGTCGTGGTCACTGTCGTGATGCGACAGAACCAGCTTGTCCAAACGGCGGACACCCACCGCATTCAGGCTCGGCACAATCCCCGTCTGTGCCGCCGATGCAGTTCCGGTGTCAAACAAAAGATGATAATTTGCCGTCTGAACCGACACCGACAAACCCTGCCCCGCATCCCAAACCGTAACCGCAGCCTCATTTTCCGGCACGCTGGGCAGACGGTAAAACACAAACCCTGCCAACAGCAACACCGCCCACGGACGCAAACCCAAGCCGCGCGGCAGCAACAACAGCAAAGCGGCACACACCGCCAACACCAGCAGCGGCAAAGGTGCGGAGGTAACGGCAAACTCGGGCGACACATCGGCAAGCCACACCAAAAACCGCAAAGTGTATTCCGCCAAAAATGCCCCCAACTGTTGCAAAGGCGAAAACGGCACGACCGAACCCAGCAACGCCAGCGGGGTCAACACCCAAGAAAACCACGGAATCGCCACCGCATTGACCAAAGGGCTGACCAAAGGCAGCGAAGCAAACAGATAACCGAGCAAAACCAACGACAACACCGAAGCCGCCCACTGCCCGCACAAAGCGGTTTGCTGTTTCCCCTTGTGCAAACGCCCCGAACACGCCCATATCAGGGCCGCCACCAAACCGAAAGACAGCCAAGTTCCCACACCCAAGACCGCCAAAGGGTCGAACAGCAGCACCGCCGCCAACGCCTGCCACCACGTTGCCCACGCCGA
>NZ_JBPBFH010000023.1:0-40866 GCF_050896295.1 Neisseria sp. SLRRB23 | reverse complement strand
TTGCCGAACTGACCTTGCCGAAGTTTTCAGACGGCGTTTGGGACATTGCAAGCATTGTTGCAGTCTCAGTCAATAACAAACCCATCGGCGCATTCGCACTTGCCGACGCGTTGAAAGCCGATACCGCTGAAGCCATAGGCCGTCTGAAAAAACACGGCATCGACGTTTACATCATGAGCGGCGACAACCAAGGCACGGTCGAATACGCCGCCAAACAACTGGGTATCGCACACGCCTTCGGCAACATGAGTCCGCGCGATAAAGCTGCCGAAGTGCAAAAACTCAAAGCCGCCGGCAAAACCGTGGCGATGGTCGGCGACGGCATCAACGACGCACCCGCGCTCGCCGCCGCCAACGTCAGTTTCGCCATGAAAGGCGGTGCGGACGTTGCCGAACACACCGCGTCCGCCACGCTGATGCAGCATTCGGTCAACCAGCTCGCCGATGCACTGTCGGTATCGCAGGCGACGTTGAAAAACATCAAGCAAAACCTGTTTTTCGCCTTCTTCTACAATATTTTGGGCATTCCGCTCGCCGCACTCGGCTTTTTAAATCCCGTCATCGCAGGCGCGGCAATGGCGGCAAGCTCGGTTTCGGTATTGGGCAATGCCTTGCGCCTGAAACGGGTAAAAATTGATTGACCGCATATAACAGCCTGCAGCTTTTCCGAACGGATAAGGCTGCCGCCGCCGATATGCCGTCTGAATCCGTTTTTCAAATAATTGATATGAATACAGAAAACCGTTTTCCAGAACAATTCGACATCCCACTCTTCCTCAAAAACCTACCCAATCTGCCCGGCGTGTACCGTTTTTTCGACGAAGGCGGCAAGGTCTTATACGTCGGCAAAGCGGTCAACCTCAAGCGGCGCGTGTCCGGCTATTTCCAGAAAAACGACCATTCGCCGCGCATCGCCTTGATGGTGAAACAGGTTCATCATATCGAAACCACCATCACGCGTTCCGAAGCCGAAGCCCTGATTCTCGAAAACAACTTCATCAAAGCCTTGTCGCCGAAATACAATATCCTTTTCCGCGACGACAAAAGCTATCCTTATCTGATGCTCAGCGGCCATCAATATCCGCAGATGGCGTATTACCGCGGCACGCTGAAAAAGCCCAACCAATACTTCGGTCCGTATCCGAACAGCAACGCCGTGCGCGACAGCATTCAGGTGTTGCAAAAAGTCTTTATGCTGCGCACCTGCGAAGACAGCGTATTCGAGCATCGCGACCGCCCTTGCCTGCTGTACCAAATCAAACGCTGCACCGCGCCCTGCGTCGGACACATCAGCGAAGAAGACTACCGCGACAGCGTGCGCCAAGCCGCCACTTTCCTCAACGGCAAAACCGACGAACTGACCCGCACCCTGCAACACAAAATGCAAACCGCCGCCGCGAATCTGCAATTTGAAGAAGCCGCCCGCTACCGCGACCAAATCCAAGCACTCGGCATTATGCAGAGCAATCAGTTTATCGACAGCAAAAACCCGAACAACCCCAACGATATCGATGTGCTCGCGCTCGCCGTTTCAGACGGCCTTGTCTGCGTACACTGGGTCAGCATCCGCGGCGGACGGCACGTCGGCGACAAAAGCTTCTTTCCCGACACCAAAAACGACCCCGAACCAAACGGGCAAGACTACGCCGAAGCCTTCGTCGCCCAACACTATCTGGGCAAAAGCAAACCCGACATCATTATTAGCAACTTCCCCGTGCCCGACGCATTGAAAGAAGCCCTAGAGAGCGAACACGGCAAACAAATGCAGTTCGTTACCAAAACCATAGGCGAACGCAAAGTCTGGTTGAAAATGGCGGAGCAAAACGCACAAATGGCGATTGCCCAACGCCGCCTGCAACAAAGCAGCCAGCAAAACCGCATCGACGAGTTGGCAAAAATCCTGAACATGAATTCAGACGACCTCAACCGCCTCGAATGCTTTGACATCAGCCACACCCAAGGCGAGGCCACTATTGCGTCCTGCGTCGTGTACGACGAACAAAACATCCAGCCCTCGCAATACCGCCGCTACAACATCACCACTGCCAAGCCCGGCGACGACTACGCCGCCATGCGCGAAGTATTGATGCGCCGTTACGGCAAAATGCAGGAAGCCGAAGCCAACGGCGAGACCGTCAAATGGCCGGATGTCGTATTGATTGACGGCGGCAAAGGACAAATCGGCGTCGCCGTATCCGTATGGGAAGAACTCGGTCTGCACATTCCCTTGGTCGGCATCGCCAAAGGCCCTGAGCGCAAAGCCGGCATGGAAGAACTTATCCTCCCGTTCACCGGCGAAACCTTCCGCCTGCCGCCCAACAGCCCGGCCTTGCATTTATTGCAAACCGTACGCGATGAATCTCACCGCTTTGCCATCACAGGCCACCGCAAAAAACGCGACAAAGCACGCGTTACCTCCTCCTTAAGCGACATCCCCGGCGTAGGCAGCAAACGCCGCCAAGCCCTGCTTACCCGCTTCGGCGGCCTGCGTGGCGTCGTTGCCGCCAGCAAAGAAGATTTGGAACAGGTCGAAGGCATCAGCAAGGCATTGGCGGAAACCATTTACGAGCATCTGCATTAGTGTGCCACCCAAGCAAAAACCGTCTGTAAAAAATATGATACAGTAGGTCGGCGTGCCGATATAAACCTAACTTCATAACAAATAACCATGATTCGACAAAACGGAAAACGATCTGATATGAACAATCCCGACTTACCCTATCACCATGCCTTCGAACGCCTGTCTCAAGAACAATTTGACTTTAGCGAAGTCCGCCGACTGCTGACAGAAGCGGCCTCGGCAGGCCATACGGCCGCCGCATTCGAGTTGGCAAAACACCTGCTTGATACAAACAGCCCCTACCAAGACCGCGAACAAGGTATGGACATGCTCCGCATCGCCGCCGAACAGGGGCATCCCTACGCGCGTTATAATTTGGCATATATCCAAGAATTGGAAGGTGCACCCCCGGAAACCCTGATACCGCTTTACAAGCCTCTGGCAGAAGCAGGTCTGCCCGAAGCGCAAGTCCGCCTGATGTACCTGCTGTATGCGTCCCGGCATTTTGAAGAAGCCCTGAAATGGGCAAAAACGACCGCAAAAAACAACAACCCCCACGGACAATATCTGCTTGCCCAATACTGCCAGTACGGCATGCCGCCGGATTTTGAAACGGCACACCTGCTCTACCGCAAAGCGGCGGCACAAGGCTTGGCTGCTGCGCAATGGCAGCTCGGCCTTCAATACCGTTTCGGACAAGGTACACCAACCGACACGACCCAAGCCATCAATCATTTGCGCGCCGCCGCACAACAAGGATACATTCCCGCCTACACCCCACTTGCTGAGCTCATTCTACCTACGGCTCCCGATGAAGCCGTTCACTGGTTTCAACAGGCCGCACGGGAAAATGACCATAAAGCTCATGCCGCACTTGCCGACATCTACCTACAAGGCAAGCATCTGGAAAGAAACCACGAACTTGCCCTGCATCATGCCGAAGCAGCCGCCGCCGAACGCCATCCCGAAGGTTTGCGGATACTGGGCGACATCTACCGCTACGGGCTGGGCATGGCTTCCGATAAAGAAAAAGCCCTACATTATTATCGGCAGGCAGCCGAAGCAGGCAGCCTTTCCGCCTATCAGAAACTCATATCCGACAGCGCGTTAAACCATCCCGAGCAATATGGCAGCATCAAAGATTCCGCCATCAGGCGGCAAAGGGCAGAACGGCTTTATCAAAAAGCCCAAGCCCTTCATTACGGATTACAATGCACACCCGAATACGCAGCGGCGCTCAAACTCTACACAGAAGCAGCAGAACTCGGCCACAGCAAAGCCCAAACCAATCTGGGCAGCATGTATTACTTCGGACAGGGTATGGCCGCCGACTACGGCAAAGCCCGCAAATGGTTTGAGCAAGCCGCCGCGCAAAAAGACAGCATGGCACTTTATAATCTCGCCTGCATCCATTACAACGGACACGGCGTCGAGCCGGACAACGAAAAAGCCTGCCTCTACCTGCAAGAAGCCATAAACAGCGGACACGAACAAAAAAGCTTTCTGCAAGAACTGTTGCAACAGTGGCAAAATGCCGTCTGAACACCGGTACATTTACCCCGCAAAAACGAAACAGGTATAATCGCCCCTTTCCTTTCCCGCCGTCCGAACAGGCATTTCACATTCAGACGGCATCCTGATTGCACAAGCGCACGAAAGCATTATGACAGACACCGCCGAAAACCAAACACAAAACAACTGGCAAGCCGAACATCCCCGCAGCATCCGCAGTTTCGTCCTCCGCCAAAGCCACATGACCGCCGCGCAGCAACGCGCCATCGATACCTTATGGGGCAGCTTCGGCATCGACTACCAAGCAACACCGGCCAATCTTGATGCCCGTTTCGGAAGCAGCCGACCCAAAATCCTCGAAATAGGCTTCGGTATGGGGACGGCAACCGCAGAAATCGCCCGCAGGCTGCCCGAAACCGACTTTCTTGCCATCGACGTACACGGTCCCGGCGTAGGCAACCTGCTCAAACTCATCAACGAAAACCATTTGGAAAATATCCGCGTGATGCGGCACGATGCCGTAGAAGTTGTCGAAAATATGCTGCAAGACGGCTCGCTCGACGGCATCCACATATTCTTCCCCGACCCGTGGCACAAAAAACGCCACCACAAACGCCGTCTGATACAAGCCCCCTTCATCGCCAAACTACTGCCCAAACTCAAAACCGGCGGCTATATCCACCTGGCGACAGACTGGGAAGAATATGCACAGCAGATGCTTGAAGTCCTCAGCAGCTTCGACAGCCTGCAAAATACGGCGGCAGACTACGCCCCCACCCCGGACTACCGCCCCGAAACCAAATTCGAAGCACGCGGCAAACGCCTCGGACACGGCGTTTGGGACTTGGTATTCAAACGGATCGGATAACAGACCGCCGGATAAAAAAATGCCGTCTGAAGCACGTTTGCTTACAGACGGCATTTTTTCAAGATAAAGCAGCGAGCGATGTTTCGATATAAGGTTTAAAACAATGGTTTGAACGGCAAAAACGCGTGTATACCGCACGCATCCTTGTAGGTTTTATGCACATCAGTTTTAAAGTTTGTCCCGCCCGCAGGCGGGGGGTGTGGTGCAGCCATACACGCGGTTGGTGGAGATGCAGGCTACGGCTTGCTTATAAATCAAAGCAAATTAAGGTCATTTGCAACTCCGTTATATTCAACTGATAAATTGCCCATACTTTGAAGGTTAGATTTTAAATATTGATGAACAACTTCAGGCCATCTACTATCGTCATGTAAGCTAATAATCAATCCTTTAACGCCCTGATAGCTCCAGCCAAATAGCTCATCTGCCCGTCGTTCAAATTCCTCATAATGAAAATTAGGTTTTTCAGAGAATTCATCTAACATATCATAGAGAAGATTTTCTTGCTCTTCATCAAAATCACGCTCTAATATTAGACGCTCTAAGGAGGTCAAACCTCCTGAAATCATCCCTTGTTTCATTAAATTAAATTGGAAAGTCTCTTTTTCATTCATTCTGTTATTCCTTAAGTTAGATTGAACACATAATACTTAGGCATGCCGAAACATGTATGTGACAAATGGTGTCATAATTGATTTTTTCAAGATAACATTTTTAATCTCACTCCGCCCCAAACAACAAATTCTCCTTAATCCCCCGAATCCTATCCCGCAACACAGCCGCTTCTTCAAACTGCAAATCTCTAGCCGCCTGCTGCATGGCTTTTTCCAGTTTGGCGATTTCTTTAATCGCGTCTTCTTCGTTGTGAATCTCGCCGACTTTAACCTTGTTTTTGCCTTTCAGACGGCCTTTGCTTCTGTCTTCTTCATGGTACACGCCGTCGATGATGTCTTTGACCTGTTTTTTAATCTGTTGCGGCACGATGCCGTGTTCTTCGTTGAATTTCATCTGTTTTTCGCGGCGGCGTTCGGTTTCGTCGATGGCGGCTTTCATGGAGTCGGTGATTTTGTCGGCGTACAGGATGGCGACGCCGTTCACGTTGCGCGCGGCGCGGCCTATGGTTTGAATCAGGCTGCGGTGGGAGCGCAGGAAGCCTTCTTTGTCGGCATCGAGGATGGCGACGAGGGAGACTTCGGGGATGTCCANGCCTTCGCGCAAGAGGTTGATGCCGACGAGTACGTCAAACAGCCCGAGCCGCAAATCTCTAATGATTTCAACGCGTTCCACGGTGTCAATGTCGCTGTGCAGGTAGCGCACTTTGATGCCGAGTTCGCTGTAATAGTCGGTGAGTTGCTCCGCCATGCGTTTGGTGAGGGTGGTAACGAGCACACGTTCGCCTTTTTGGATGCGGTCATTGATTTCGCTCATTAAGTCATCGACTTGGGTGGCGACGGGGCGGATGATGATTTGGGGATCAACCAACCCTGTGGGGCGGACGACTTGTTCGACGACTTGTCCGGCGTGTTCTTCTTCGTATTTGGCGGGGGTGGCGGAGACGAAGACGGTTTGCGGCATGACTTTTTCAAATTCGGGGAATTTGAGCGGTCGGTTGTCGCAGGCGGAAGGCAGGCGGAAGCCGTAATCGACGAGGTTTTGTTTGCGCGATGCGTCGCCTTTGTACATGCCGCCGATTTGGGTAACAGTAACGTGGCTTTCGTCGATAAACATGATGGCGTTGTCGGGCAGGTAGTCCATCAGCGTGGGCGGCGGTTCGCCTTCTTTTTTGCCGGAGAAGTGGCGGGAATAGTTTTCGATGCCTTTGCAGAAGCCCATTTCGTAGAGCATTTCGAGGTCGAAACGGGTGCGCTGTTCGATGCGTTGTTGTTCGACGGGACGTTGTTCGCGGGCGAAAAATTCGATACGTTCGCGCAATTCTTCTTTGATGGACTCGCAGGCACGCAATACGGTGTCGCGCGGGGTAACGTAGTGGCTGGACGGGAAGACGGTGTAGCGGCCGACGCGTTGAANAAGGCTGCCTGAAAGCGGGTCGAACATATCGAGGCGGTCGATTTCGTCGTCAAACAGGCTGATGCGCAAGGCGTTTTCGGAGCTTTCGGCGGGGTACACGTCAATCACGTCGCCGCGTACGCGGAAGCTGCCGCGTTTGAAGTCCAAATCGCCGCGTTCGTACTGCATGGAAACGAGGGTAGCGATGATGTCGCGTTGTTCGATGGTGTCGCCTTCTTTGACGGACAACACCATTTGTTGATACTCAGTCGGATCGCCGATACCGTAAATGGCGGACACGGTGGCGACGATAATCACGTCGTCGCGCGTCATCAGGTTTTTGGTGGCGGAAAGGCGCATCTGCTCGATGTGTTCGTTGATCGCGCTGTCTTTTTCGATGAACAAATCGCGGCTGGGCACATAGGCTTCGGGCTGGTAATAGTCGTAGTAGGAGACGAAATATTCCACCGCGTTTTCGGGGAAAAACTCGCGCATTTCGGCATAAAGCTGGGCGGCAAGGGTTTTGTTGTGCGCCATGATGATGGCGGGGCGGCCGCTTTGGGCGATGACGTTCGCCATGGTGTAGGTTTTACCCGAACCGGTTACGCCGAGCAGGGTTTGGTAGGCAAGGCCGTCTGAAAGCCCTTCGAGCAGGCCGGCAATGGCGGTGGGCTGGTCGCCTGCGGGCGGGAAGGGTTGGTGGAGCTTGAAGGGGGAATCGGGGTATTGGATAACTTCCATAATCTTGCCTGTGATGCGTTTGCGGACAAAGCGTGTAGTAGGGATGGGTCGGAAACGTCTTTCAGACGGCATGGAATAAAAGACATTCCCGACCGTATGCCGTCTGAACTCAACTGCAATCCCAAGTGAATGCCGTTTTGGAAAAATCGCATTTTTCCAAATCTTCGGGTGCGATAAAGAAATTGCCGATGCCCATATCGCCCCACATGATGTCTATTCCTTCGTTCTCATCATATTGGCTTTCCAATTGGAACAGCAGTTCATAGCCTTCCAAACTGCCGTCGCGCGGATCGTATTGGACAAAGCAGGGATAACCGCCAATACAGTGTCCCGCCTGATTGGAGGCTTCCCGATAGTTCTCGTAAAGCCGCCAATCGTTGTTGCCCGTATCCGTAACCCTTTCGAGAATCAGCTTACGCATTTCCGGAAAAGTCTGATCGAAACGGTAATCGTCGAAAGACAGATATTGCGTCTCCGGTTCGGAAAAAACCATGCGGAATTCTTCCTCTGCACCAAACGGCAGACCGACTCCGAAATCCCCGAAATCGGAATATGCCGGAACATCCGAACGCAAACCTTCCTGCCGCACTTCGCTATGGTACAAAACACGGAATCCCTTTTGGGCGCGCAAGTCGTCGAAATCCATGCCCGACAAATCGTCGTAACCGTCGACAAAGAACTGGACGATGCCTTCGGTCGGATAGTCCGGCAAATGCGGCATTTGGGCAAAGTTGATTTGCGCCAACAGGGAAAGCGGTTGTCCTTGGGCATTTTGGGGATATTCCATACCCTCCGGCAGATAAGGTCTGCCACCGACCTTGCTGTCCCACAGTTCTACTGTCTCTTTCTTCAAAGAAAAACGCACGACGGGTTTTGCCGTGGCTGCGATTTTCTCTGCAAACGGTTCAAATTCCGGTAAAAAATCGCTCATAACCTGTCCTTTCAAACATAATATGCCGTCTGAAACCCTTTCAGACGGCATCGTCAAAACCTACTTCTTATCTTTCTTATCTTTATTTAAAACCGGCTTTTTCGCCGCCAGCCCCAAAGACTTCTGCCACTGCTCGGGCGACTTGACCAAATCCAAAGCCTTACGCAACTGCTCGTCTTTGGCAGGGTTCGGAATCCGCCTTGAAGACAAATCCTCATCCTTTTTCTTTTTGCCTTTTTCTTTTGCAGCGGGCTTATCTGCATTTTCTTCAAGCGGCACGGCAAGGGTTTCACTATTCACATCCTCGCCGCCCAAAGGATTGCCGATGTGTCCGATCAAATCCGCCTCGCGGCTTTCAAAAGTGCGTTCCTTATCCTTCACCTCAACATCCGGAACAATCCCCTGCGCCTGAATGGAGCGGTCGTTCGGCGTATAATACAGCGCCGTTGTCAGCTTGACCGCGCTGCCGTTGGACAAGGGAATCAAAGTCTGAACCGAACCTTTGCCGAAGCTCTGCGTACCGACGATAACCGCGCGTTTATGATCCTGCAATGCACCTGCGACAATCTCCGACGCGGAAGCCGAACCAGAATTGACCAATACCGTCATCGGAATCGTTTTCAACTCGGCAGGAATACCCGCCAAAGGATCGCCGCCCATACCGTACACATAATCCTCGGGAACGGCTTTCAGTACCATGCCGTCTTTGCCGTCGCGTCCCTTGGTGCTGACGACGACCGCTTCAGACGGCAGAAACGCCGCCGACACGCCGACCGCGCCGGTCAAAAGTCCGCCGGGATCGTCGCGCAAATCCAACACCAGCCCTTTGAGCGGTTTTCCTTTATTTTCCTTGACCAGCTCTTTAGCTGCCGAGTTCACGCCTTCAACCGTCCGCTCTTGGAACTGGGAGACGCGGATATAGCCGTAATCCGGTTCAAGCAAATGATGGCGGACGCTTTTCACTTTAATGATGGCGCGCGTCAGGTTGACGACTATCGGCTTGTCGGCATTTTTACGCGATAGTGTCAAAGTAATCTTCGTACCCGGCTTGCCCCTCATTTTTTTAACCGCTTCGCTAACCGTCATCCCGCGCGTCGAAACATTATCGATTTTCACAATGAAATCGCCGCTTTTCACCCCTGCACGTTCCGCAGGCGTGTCCTCAATCGGTGCGATAACTTTGACAAATCCGTCTTCTTGACCAATTTCCATGCCTAGGCCGCCAAACTCCCCGCTGGTAGACTCCTTCATTTCCGCATAACCTTTTTTATCCATATATTCGGAATGCGGATCCAAATCGGCAACCATACCCTTCATCGCACCTTCGAAAAGATCGGCATCGGGTTTATCCTGATAGTAGTTTGCCTTAATCTGACCGTAAACCTCCGCCATTGTGCGGATGGATTGTACCGGCAAGACTTCGTTATCCCGCTTGTCCTTCTCAGCGGCAAAACCCTGCACCGCCAAACTGGCGGCTACGCCGCTGATTGCGCCCAGGGTATAAAGTGCGATTTTCTTAAAAACAGGTTTCGACATTCTTCTTTAACTTTCTCTCTTGATTTCCCAAAAACGGAAACGCAACTATTAAAAACGGCAGGATTTGCGGAACGTAATGCGTTGCACCGGACAGTTCGCACAAAACCCGCCGTTTCATATTGTCTCGATCAACGTATCCAGCTCGAAGGGTTCAATACCTGCCCTTCATAACGTATTTGCAGGTAAAGCCCTTCTTCTCCGTCCGGCAACGATCCGCTCGTACCGATTTTACTTCCCGCCGCGACCGCATAACCCTTGCCGACGGAAATTTCGCTCAAGCCGGAATAGATGCTGATATAGTTCTCGCCGTGGTCGACCACAACCACTTTACCGTAGCCGTCCAATTCATCCGCATAACTCACCGTTCCGGCCGCGATACTTTCAACAGGTGCCGGAGCAGTAGAATAAAAGACGCCTTTCCAAACATCGCCACCGTTGCGGTTTTTCCCGAATAGCCCCGTCGGCACACCGGCAACCGGTTTTTTCAACCGTCCCTGCATACGGCCGAAACCGTTGGCACTGCCGATACCCATGACTGCAGGTGCTTGGATGTTCTTATCTTCGGCAGTCAGGTTAGACATTGCCGCACGCCGCGCTTCAGCTTTCTGCTGTACCGCTTCTTTTTCTTTTCTGGCCTTTTCGGCTGCCGCCAACCTGGCTTCAGCCAATTTTCTTTTTGCTTCGGCGTCTTGAATACGGTTAGCAGCTTTTTTCTTTTCCAAGTTGCTCAAAAGATTATTCAGCTGCTGCTCGTTTTCTTTCTGCTCCACCATTTTTTGAGCATCTTTGGCGATTTTGGCGTTTTGCCTGCGGCTCTCAGTCTGTTCCGCAGCATCGGTTACACCCTGTTTTTTCAGGAGTGATTGGACGTTTGCCTGAATTTTCTTCAAACGGGCAAGCTCATTGTTGATTTTCTGCTCTTGTACCGCCAAAGCCTTCTGCTGTTTTTCCAAATCCTTGACAACTTCCCGATTGGAGGCGTTTACGTAACGCGTATAACGCAAAAAGCGGTTTTTCTGACCCGGTTCGGCGTTTTTCAGGAACAGGGCAACCGCATTCGGCTGGCTGTTTTTATAGTTCCCCGATACGAAACGGGAAATCTGCGCTTTCGTACCGGCAACTTCCGTTTTCAAACGGTTCAGCTCGGTATTGAGTTTTTGGAACTTGTCCCAAGCCTCGCGCTGTTTGCGGTTGACGGAAGCAAGGTTGCCGCGCGCCTGACGGATACGCTCTTGGCGGATACGCTCTTCCTGAAGCTGTTTGAGGGAATTGCTGACATGAAGCAGCATTCCTTCGCTTTGTTTGAGCAGGGCTTTTTTGTTTTCGACATCATTGGTGGCAGCGGCAACGGCGGCCTTCAATTCGTCGGAATCGGTTTTGGCATTTTTCTCTTCCGTGTGTTTTTTGTCCTGTTTCACTGCTTTGCCGTCCTTGTCGGTACGGTCTTTTTTATTTGCAGAAACAGTGTCTTTGTCCGACTTGCCGCCCTTACGCGGATTGTCCTGTCCTTTTGCCTCTTTTTTGCCTTGTTTGTTTTCAGGCTGTGTTTTTGCGTTTTTTTCTTTGGATTCGGACACGGGCTTGCCATATGCCTTTTTGTGTTCCGCCTTCGATTCCTTACTCTCTTCGCGTCCTTTGCGCGCAGACTGCTTGGATGTTGCCTCCTTCTCTGCTTCTTTGCGGTTTTTGGCGGTTTTTTTGGACTCTTTGCCCTCTTTTGCCTCCTCTTTGCCGCCTGTTTTTTTATCTTTCACTGCGGCATTTTTGCCTTTTTCTTTTTTGCCTTCCGCCGCTTCGGGCTGTTCTTTTTTGTTCTTCGCCTGTTTTTTCACTTCGGCAGAACGGCTATTCGCTGTATTGCCAGCAGCAATGACGGGGGCGGAAAAAACAAGCATCAGAGCAAGTAGAAGAGGTTTGTATTGCATGGTTCGACTTTCAGGAAAAGTTGGATAACGCTGAAGGCTGCACGAAAGCAGCCGGATGCTCGGATTATACTGTCAGTTATGCCGTCTGAAAATGCCGTTTGCCCAATATTGCACCTTCTTTGCAAGGATACTTGCAATCGGCACAAACAGCCTTATATTGTGTGGCATATTTTCAATGCTGCAACGGATATTGTGTTCCGACACACAGGGTGGCACATTAAGCCGCGTACCGTATGTTGCCCGACTCGGGAGCGTGCGCCCCTCCAAACAAAGCAAGCCCTGCCGCCTTCACGGAAAACAAGGATTCAACCGATAAGGAAATTTTGATGAACAGACTGCTACTGCTGTCTGCCGCCGTCCTGCTGTCTGCCTGCGGCAGCGGCGAAACCGATAAAATCGGACGAGCAAGCACCGTTTTCAATATGCTGGGCAAAAACGACCGTATCGAAGTGGAAGGATTCGACGATCCCGACGTTCAAGGAGTTGCCTGTTATATTTCGTATGCAAAAAAAGGCGGTTTGAAGGAAATGGTCAATTTGGAAGAGGACGCGTCTGACGCATCGGTTTCGTGCGTTCAGACGGCATCTTCGATTTCTTTTGACGAAACCGCCGTGCGCAAACCGAAAGAAGTTTTCAAGCGCGGTACGAGCTTCGCGTTCAAGAGTCGGCAGATTATCCGTTATTATGATCCGAAACGTAAAACTTTCGCCTATTTGGTTTACAGCGATAAAATCGTCCAAGGCTCGCCGAAAAATTCCTTAAGCACGGTTTCCTGTTTCGGCAGCAACCTGCAAACCAATATGCCTCAAGCGGGCACTTCCGGCAAAATGCTTGCTGGCGCCTGCATGATTTCCAACCCGATAGAAAATCCCGACAAACGCTGATATGAACCTGTCCAACCACTTTCTCGTCGCCATGCCCGATATGGAAGACGCGTTTTTTGCACAATCGGTCGTCTATATCTGCAAACACGATGAAGACGGCGCACTCGGCATCGCCATCAACAAACCCTCTCCGATTACGATGGACATGATTTTTTCCGCCACCGGCAAAAACATCCCTTTCCGAATGCAGCACGACAGCGTGATGATGGGCGGGCCGGTGCAAGTCGATCGCGGTTATGTCGTGCATACCCCGGTCGGCAACTGGCAAAGCAGTATCGGCGTTTCAGACGGCATCGCGCTGACCTCTTCCCGAGACGTGCTTGAAAATATTTCACGCGAAGGCGCGGTTGACAAAATATTAATCAGTATCGGCTATTCAAGCTGGGGAAAAGGCCAGCTCGAACGCGAACTTGCCGACAATGCGTGGCTGACCGTTCCCGCCGACGAACATATCCTGTTCGACATCCCCTACGAACACCGTTACGCCGCCGCATTCGCCAAACTCGGCATTGACCCGCTCGCCCTGTTTTCGGGAGCCGGCCATGCATAAAATTCCAAAAGGAACGGCACTGGCATTCGACTTCGGCGAAGCGCGTATCGGCGTGGCGCAGGGCGATGCGGAATTAGGGCTATCCCATCCGCTGGCCACCGTTACCGGCAGCAGCAACGATGAAAAATTCGCGGCAATCGCCAAGCTGGTTCAAGAATGGCAGCCGCGTTATTTTGTCGTCGGACTGCCCGTGCATACCGACGGCACGGAACACGAAATGACGCACCTGTCGCGCAAGTTCGGACGCAGGCTGAACGGCAGGTTCAATCTCCCCGTCTATTGGGTGGACGAACGTCTCTCGTCCATCTATGCGGAAGGCCTGCTTTCAGAAGCACAGGTCTTCGGCAAAAAACGCAAATCGGTGCTCGACCAAGTGGCCGCACAGGCAATCCTGCAAAGTTTCTTCGAAGGTAGTTCGGAAGAATTTTTTAACGGACGGGACGAATAAGTCTGCCTTATTTTCGGGCTACCGTAAAAAAAGCTTCTACAAGCCCGTCCAATTCCAGTTCCAATCTGTCCCCCTCGCTGATTTTCCCTACACCTGAAGGTGTTCCGGTAAATACCAGATCACCTTTTTTCAAGCCATAGGACAGAACCAGCTCGCATAAAACCATCCTGAGCGGGCAAAGCATCATTTCCGTGTTGCCCCTCTGTTTCAATATACCGTTCTGCCTCAATGAAAAAAGGAAGGATTGGCTGGAAACCTTGTTCGCCGCCACGAAGTCCGAAACACATGCAGAATGCCTGAATCCCTTTGCCTTCAACCAAGGCAGCCCTTTTTCCTTCAGACGGCATTGGATATCCCTTGCCGTAAGGTCCAACCCTACACCATATCCTGCGACACATCCCAAAATATCTTCACCCTCGCCCAAGGTATTTCGTTTTTTAACTCTTCGATATGTGCAGCATAGTTCCTGCCGATACAGAAAATATTGCCGACCTCAACTGCTTCTCCTTCTAAAAATACTGAAGCCACTTCACTTCCTCCCCAAATAAAAATGCCGTCTGAAATTATTTTCAGACGGCATTTGACCAAGCTTACCCATTTAATGAAGCTGTTACACGCGCAACAATTTCTCCGATCGGAACCGATTGCGCTTCGTTATCGCGGCGTTCGGCGTATTCGACATTGCCTTCTTTCAAGGCACGGTCGCCGATGACGATGCGGTGCGGAATGCCCAACAGCTCGGAATCGTTCAGCAATACGCCTGCGCGTTCGTCGCGGTCGTCCAGCAGCACATCCGCGCCTGCCGCCAGCAGTTCGGCATAGATTCTGTCGGCGGCTTCGCGCACGGCGTCTGATTTTTTGTAGTTCATCGGTACGATAACAACTTCAAACGGCGCCATCGCTTTGGTCCAGATGATGCCTTTTTCGTCGTTGTTCTGCTCGATGGCGGCGGCAACGACGCGGGTGATGCCGATGCCGTAGCAGCCCATTTCCATGATTTGCGATTTGCCGTTATTGTCGAGGAAGCTGACGTTCATAGCTTGGGTGTATTTGTCGCGCAACTGGAAAACGTGTCCGACTTCGATGCCGTGCGCCAGTTTCAGACGGCCTTGTCCGTCGGGGCTTTCGTCGCCTTCGACGACGTTGCGCAAATCGACGAATTCAGGCTCGGCGGCGTCGCGGCCGAAGTTGAAGCCGGTGTAGTGGTAGTCGTCTTCGTTCGCGCCGATAACCCAGTCCGCGCCTTTTTCAGTGGCGAAATCGGCATAGACTTTGCCTGTGAAGCCGACAGGGCCGAGCGAGCCGCCGTTTGCACCGAACTGCGCTCGGATGACGGCAGGGTCTGCCATGGTCAGCGGCGATTTCACGCCTGCGAGTTTTTCGGCTTTGATGCCGTTGAACTCATGGTCGCCGCGCAACAGCAATAAAACGATTTCGCCTTCATTTTCGCCTTCAACCACGATGGATTTGAGGGTTTGTTCAACCGGAATATTCAGGAATTCAACCAAAGAGTCAATAGTTTTGACGTTCGGTGTGTGTACTTTGGCCAGCTCTGCCTGAGCGGCCGCGCGTTCGCCTTTGAGCGGCAAGGTCGGAGCCAGCTCGATATTGGCGGCGTAATTGGAAGTGTCGCTATATGCAATCACATCTTCGCCGCTTTCCGCCAACACTTGAAACTCGTGAGAGCCGGTACCGCCGATGCTGCCGGTGTCTGCGGCGACGGGACGGAATTCCAAGCCCAGATGGGTGAAGATGCGGCAGTAAGCGTCGTACATGGCATCATAGGTCGTCTGAAGCGAGGCGTAGTCGGCCTGGAAGGAATAAGCGTCTTTCATGACGAACTCGCGTGCACGCATCACGCCGAAGCGCGGGCGCACCTCATCGCGGAATTTGGTTTGGATGTGGTAAAAGTTTTTCGGCAGCTGTTTGTAGCTGTTGATTTCTTTGCGCACGATGTCGGCGATGACTTCTTCACAGGTCGGGCCCATGCAGAAATCGCGGTCGTGGCGGTCTTTCAGGCGCAGCAGTTCTTTACCGTAAAATTCCCAGCGGCCGGATTCCTGCCACAGCTCGGCAGGCTGCACCACCGGCATCAGCAGCTCCACGCTGCCCGCGCGCGCCATTTCCTCGCGCACGACGTTTTCGACTTTGCGTAACACGCGCAGCCCCATCGGCATCCAAGTATAAAGGCCGGACGCTTTGGAGTTCATCAGACCGGCGCGAATCATGAGCTTGTGGCTGGCAAACGCGGCTTCTGCAGGGGCTTCTTTCAGGGTAGAAATGAAAAATTGGCTGGCTTTCATAAAAGTATTTTTCCAAACAGGCAATTTAAAAAATAAAGCAGGATTGTAACGCGAAAAAAGTAAATTTTGCATCAACTGCCAAAATTCTGGTTTTACTATTCGCAATGATAAATACCAAACCGACCTCCCAACCTGCAAAAAATGCGCCAATAAACATCAAATTATAATAACTTATTGATTTTAATATATTAAATTATGCCTAATTTTTAATCACAATAACCGTACATTTGTTGTGTAAGACTTTTTTAAGACTACCCTTGGCTTATCAACACGGTTATCCACAAAGCTTGTGTATAGATTATCCATCCCAAATAAATTACCCTTAGGCAGATCTGATTCCATTTCACTCAGTTTTCGAAAAAATTAAATCAAAAACAGATAAAATATTTGCGAAATCAAACAAACTTATTTAGTACCCCTGTTTTATAGGGGAAAACCCGTCTAAGGAAGCACGGTTATTTGCCAGCAGACCCGATTACTGATAGGATTTCATGTGGAACAGACCAAACGTTTTCTCAAGTTTTCCCTTGTTTCCAAGATTTTTTTAATTTTTTGAAAACATTAAACTTAATTTATTTTGTTTTGGTTTAGTTTGAAAATTTTCGTTTTTGCTTATATTTTTTTCACAAACGAAAATAAAGGGGCAAACTACACCCGCCCTACCGATTAAACACTCAACACAAAGGATGATACTATGTCCACCCAATTACATGATGTTGACCCTATCGAAACCCAAGAATGGTTGGATGCGTTAAGCTCCGTTCTCGAATACGAAGGAGGCGAACGCGCACAATACCTGTTGGAACATCTGGTTAAATACAGCCGCGACAAAGGCGTTCGTATGCCTCACGGCACAACCACGCCGTATTTGAATACGGTTTCCGTTGAAAACGAAAAAGGTATTCCGGGCGATCAAAACATCGAACACCGTATCCGCGCATTCGTGCGCTGGAACGCCGCCGCCATCGTATTGCGCGCCGGTAAAAAAGATTTGGAACTGGGTGGACACATCGCATCTTTCCAATCCGCAGCAACCATGTATGAAGTCGGCTTCAACCACTTCTGGAAAGCTAAAGGCGAAGGCGAAGAAGGCGATTTGGTATTCTTCCAAGGCCACGTTGCGCCGGGTATCTACGCACGTGCGTTCGTTGAAGGTCGCCTGACCGAAGACCAACTGAATAATTTCCGTCAGGAAGTCGACGGTCACGGTCTCCCATCTTACCCTCACCCGCACCTCCTGCCCGACTTCTGGCAGTTCCCGACCGTGTCCATGGGTTTGGGTCCGATTATGGCGATTTACCAAGCACGTTTCCTGAAATACTTGGAATCCCGCGGCCTGGCCAAAACCAAAGGTCGTAAAGTATGGTGTTTCTGCGGTGACGGCGAAATGGACGAACCTGAAAGCCAAGGTGCGATTGCCCTGGCAGCACGCGAAGGTTTGGACAACCTGGTATTCGTCATCAACTGTAACCTGCAACGTTTGGACGGTCCTGTACGCGGTAACGGCAAAATCATTCAAGAGCTGGAAGGCAACTTTGCCGGCGCCGGTTGGAATGTTGTAAAAGTCATCTGGGGTCGCCGTTGGGACCGCCTCTTGGCAAAAGACAAAGACGGCATCCTGCGCAAACGTATGGAAGAATGCCTGGACGGTGACTACCAAACTTATAAATCAAAAGACGGCGCATACGTTCGCGAACACTTCTTCAATACCCCTGAACTAAAAGCATTGGTCGCAGATATGACCGATGATGAAATTTGGGCATTGAACCGCGGCGGTCATGACCCTCAAAAAGTGTACAACGCTTACGACCGCGCAGCTAACCACGCCGACGGCAAACCTACAGTAATCTTGGCAAAAACCATTAAAGGTTACGGTATGGGCGCATCCGGCGAAGGTCAAAACGTTGCCCACCAAGCCAAAAAAATGGACAAAGCGTCTCTTAAACAATTCCGTGACCGCTTTGACATTCCTGTAACTGACGAGCAAATCGACAGCGGCGACCTGCCTTACCTGACTTTTACTCCCGACAGCGAAGAATACAAATACCTGCACGCACGCCGCGAATCTTTGGGTGGCTACCTGCCTCAACGCAACCCGACCCAAGAAGTTCTGGAAGTGCCTGAACTGTCAGCATTTGATGCCCAACTGAAATCCAGCGGTGACCGTGAATTCTCAACCACCATGGCTTTCGTACGCATCCTGTCCACTTTGCTGAAAGACAAAAAAATCGGCAAACGCGTTGTACCTATCGTTCCAGATGAAAGCCGTACGTTCGGTATGGAAGGTATGTTCCGTCAATACGGTATTTGGAACCCTAAAGGCCAACAATATACTCCTCAAGATAAAGACCAACTGATGTTCTATAAAGAGTCTGTTGACGGTCAAATCTTGCAAGAAGGTATTAACGAACCAGGTGCCATGGCTGACTGGATTGCTGCTGCGACCAGCTACGCAAACAACGACTTTGCCATGATTCCTTTCTACATCTACTACTCTATGTTCGGTTTCCAACGCGTTGGCGACTTAGCATGGGCAGCAGGCGATATGCACGCACGTGGTTTCCTGCTGGGTGGTACAGCCGGCCGTACAACACTGAATGGCGAAGGTTTGCAACACGAAGATGGCCACAGCCACATTCAAGCAGACTTGATTCCAAACTGTGTAACTTACGATCCGACATTCCAATATGAAGTAGCCGTTATCGTACACGATGGCTTGCGCCGCATGTATGTTAACCACGAAGACGTGTTCTACTACATTACCCTGATGAACGAGAACTACGCTCACCCAGATATGCCTGAAGGCGCAGAAGAAAACATCCTGAAAGGTATGTATCTGCTGAAAGCTGGCGGCAAAGGCGACAAGAAAGTTCAATTGATGGGTTCCGGTACCATCCTGCAAGAAGTCATTGCTGGTGCTGAATTGTTGAAAGCCGACTTCGGCGTAGAAGCAGACATCTGGTCTTGCCCATCATTCAACCTGTTGCATCGCGACGCTATCGAAGTGGAACGCTTCAACCGCCTGAATCCTTTGGAAACTGCAAAAGTACCGTTTGTTACTTCTCAGCTGCAAGGTCATGATGGTCCGGTTATTGCCGCTACCGACTATATCCGCAGCTATGCCGACCGTATCCGTGCCTATATCCCTAACGACTACCACGTCTTGGGTACTGACGGCTTCGGTCGCTCCGACAGCCGTGCCAACCTACGTCGCTTCTTTGAAGTGGACCGCTACAACGTTGCCGTTGCCGCATTGAGCGCATTGGCCGAGCAAGGCAAAGTCAGCAAAGAAACCGTTCAACAAGCCATTGAAAAATATGGTATTAAAGCCGATTCAGCTCCTAGCTGGAAACGCTAATTGATGTTTCAGACGGCCTGTTTGCTTCGTTCAGACATCAGGCCGTCTGAAAACCGAATACTTGAATGGTTTAGCAAACTGTACCGATGCCGTGTGCAACAGTTTTCAGACGGCATCAAACTGAAAATATTAAAGGAACTCAAATGAGTATCGTAGAAATCAAAGTCCCTGATATCGGCGGTCATGAAAACGTCGACATCATCGCTGTAGAAGTCAAAGTAGGCGACACTATTGCCGTTGACGACACCCTGATTACATTGGAAACCGACAAAGCTACTATGGACGTACCTGCCGATGCAGCTGGCGTCGTGAAAGAAGTTAAAGTTAAAGTTGGCGATAAAATCTCTGAAGGTGGCGTTATTTTGACCGTTGAAACTGGTGCTGCCGCTGCTGATACTGCTCCAGCCCCTGCAGCAGAAGCTCCTGCTGCTCCAGTTGCTGCGCCTGCAGCCGCTCCTGCCGGTGGCGCTACCGTGCAAGTTGTTGTACCTGATATCGGCGGCCACTCTGACGTAGACGTTATTGCCGTTGAAATTAAAGTTGGCGACACTGTTGCCGTTGACGACACCCTGATTACTTTGGAAACCGACAAAGCCACCATGGACGTACCATGTACCGAAGCCGGTGTGGTTAAAGCCGTATTTGTAAAAGTTGGCGACAAAGTATCCGAAGGCTCTGCCATTATTGAAGTAGAAACTGCCGGCTCTGCCACAGCAGCCCCTGCTCCGGCCGCTCAAGCTGCCGCACCTGCACCAGCCGCTGCTCCGGCTCCTGCTGCTCCCGCACCAGCCGCTGCGCCTGCTCCGGCTGCACCTGCAGCTGCCAAAATTGACGAAGCTGCATTCGCCAAAGCACACGCCGGTCCTTCAGCACGCAAACTGGCGCGTGAATTGGGCGTAGATTTGGGTCAAGTCAAAGGTACCGGTCTAAAAGGCCGTATCATGGGCGACGACATTAAAGCCTTCGTTAAATCCGTTATGCAAAGCGGTGCAGGCAAGCCTGCCGCTGCTTCTTTGGGCGGTAGTCTAGACTTGTTGCCATGGCCTAAAGTTGACTTCTCTAAATTCGGCAGCGTCGAAGTTAAAGAATTGTCTCGCATTAAGAAAATCTCCGGTCAAAACCTGTCTCGCAACTGGGTTGTGATTCCTCACGTTACCGTACACGAAGAAGCGGACATGACCGAATTGGAAGAATTCCGCAAACAACTGAACAAAGAATGGGAACGCGAAGGCGTGAAACTGTCCCCATTGGCGTTCATTATCAAAGCCTCTGTTGCTGCGCTGAAAGCCTTCCCTGAATTCAACGCCTCTCTGGATGGCGACAACTTGGTGCTGAAAAACTACTTCAACATCGGTTTTGCAGCCGACACGCCAAACGGCTTGGTTGTTCCAGTAATCAAAGACGTGGATCAAAAAGGCTTGAAACAAATCAGCCAAGAGCTGACTGAATTGTCTAAAAAAGCCCGCGAAGGCAAGCTCAAACCACAAGAAATGCAAGGCGCATGCTTTACCATTTCCAGCTTGGGCGGTATCGGCGGAACAGCCTTCACGCCGATCGTGAATGCTCCTGAAGTCGCCATCTTGGGCGTGTGCAAATCCCAAATCAAACCGGTTTGGAACGGCAAAGAATTCGCTCCGCGCCTGATGTGCCCGTTGAGCCTGTCCTTCGACCACCGTGTCATCGACGGTGCCGCCGGTATGCGCTTCACCGTATTCCTGGCTAACCTGTTGAAAGACTTCCGCCGCATTACTCTGTAATCCGAGCATTTTCAGACGGCCTGAATAGAAAGGACGTCTGAAAAAAGAAGTCCGAACATCATTCAGAAAGATTAGACATGAGCTTAGTTGAATTGAAAGTGCCCGACATTGGCGGTCACGAAAATGTAGATATTATTGCGGTTGAAGTGAACGTAGGCGACACCATCGCCGTTGACGATACCCTGATTACCTTGGAAACCGACAAAGCGACGATGGACGTGCCTGCCGAAGTTGCAGGCGTAGTCAAAGAAGTTAAAGTTAAAGTGGGCGACAAAATCTCCGAAGGCGGTTTGATTGTTGTCGTTGAGGCCGAAGGTGCAGCTGCTGCCCCTAAAGCCGAAGCGCCTGCCGCTCCTGCACAAGGAGCACCTAAAGCAGCCGCTCCTGCTCCTCAAGCTGCTCAATTCGGCGGCTCTGCCGATGCCGAATACGACGTAGTCGTATTGGGTGGCGGCCCTGGCGGTTATTCTGCTGCATTTGCCGCTGCTGACGAAGGCTTGAAAGTTGCCATCGTTGAACGTTACAAAACTTTGGGCGGCGTTTGCTTGAACGTCGGCTGTATCCCTTCCAAAGCTCTGTTGCACAATGCTGCCGTTATCGATGAAGTACGCCACTTGGCTGCCAACGGTATCAAATACCCCGAGCCTGAACTCGATATCGACATGCTGCGCGCCTACAAAGACGGCGTGGTTTCCCGTCTGACCGGCGGTTTGGCAGGCATGGCTAAAGGCCGCAAAGTAGATATTATCCAAGGTGACGGCCAATTCTTAGATCCGCACCACTTGGAAGTTTCTCTGACGACCAGCGAAGTGTACGAACAAGCGACTCCTACCGGTGAGAAAAAAATCGTTGCCTTTAAAAACTGTATCATTGCAGCAGGCAGCCGCGTAACCAAATTGCCTTTCATCCCTAAAGATCCTCGAATTTTCGACTCCAGCGGCGCATTGGCTCTGAAAGAAGTACCGGGCAAACTGTTGATTATCGGCGGCGGTATTATCGGTCTCGAAATGGGTACGGTTTACAGCACTCTGGGTTCTCGCCTGGATGTGGTTGAAATGATGGACGGCCTGATGCAAGGCGCAGACCGCGACTTGGTTAAAGTATGGCAAAAACAAAACGAATATCGTTTTGACAACATCATGATCAACACCAAAACTGTTGCTGTCGAGCCTAAAGAAGACGGCGTTTACGTTACCTTTGAAGGTGCAAATGCGCCTAAAGAGCCACAACGTTACGATGCCGTACTGGTCGCGGCAGGCCGTGCGCCTAACGGCAAACTCATCAGCGCAGAAAAAGCCGGTGTTGCCGTTACCGATCGTGGCTTCATCGAAGTGGACAAACAAATGCGTACCAACGTGCCACACATCTACGCTATCGGCGATATCGTCGGTCAACCGATGTTGGCACACAAAGCCGTTCACGAAGGCCACGTTGCCGCTGAAAACTGTGCCGGCCACAAAGCCTACTTCGACGCACGCGTCATTCCCGGCGTTGCCTACACTTCTCCTGAAGTGGCATGGGTTGGTGAAACCGAATTGTCTGCCAAAGCATCAGGCCGCAAAATCACCAAAGCCACCTTCCCATGGGCTGCTTCCGGTCGTGCGATTGCCAACGGCTGCGATAATGGCTTTACCAAACTGATTTTTGATGCCGAAACAGGCCGTGTTGTCGGCGGCGGTATCGTCGGCCCCAACGGCGGCGATATGATCGGCGAAGTCTGCCTAGCCATCGAAATGGGCTGTGATGCAGCCGACATTGGCAAAACCATCCATCCGCACCCTACTTTGGGTGAATCCATCGGTATGGCTGCGGAAGTAGCCTTGGGTGTATGTACCGACCTGCCTCCTCAAAAGAAAAAATAAACCTGATGCTCTAAGCAACCGATAAGGTTTATCCGAACAAATGCCGTCTGAACCCTTCAGACGGCATTTTTATTTGGCTGTGTTTTAACCATCTGTCAATTTTAACTGGTTGTAAGGGAAAAGACGATTATTTTCCGGTTAGGCAAAAACCTATCCTATTGAATACCTTGAAGCTAAGCATGCCTATTGACACCATATTAAAATACAGCCTTTTATTTTTCTTCCATGCTTTCCAATCACAGATTTCAACCGGATTTCAATAGTTCCCCCATCCCGTCTGAGTTCCATATCTAAACATTAGAAGCGTGTCCTGATATTGGATTGGAGACAATCAATTGTCTTTGAAACATGAAAATCCATCCTATTTTAAGACTGACAAAAATGCCGTCTGAACATTTCAGACGGCATTTGGCATAAACGGCATTAATGCGGTTGGCCGGAAACCATACCGCCCTCATCAAAATCGGGATCAGGTTCATTTTGCAGCGTTTTCCCGTTTAACTTCAGGGCGTTGTTTTTAAGGGAAATAACCGTATCAATCTGATTACCGTCTAAAGTAAGATATTTTTCCCTTGCCATACTTTGGACCGTACTGTCCACCATCAGGCGCAATGTTTCATTAATATCTGCAATGCTTGCTCTGGCTTCCGCCTCATCTTCGGCATTTACACTGAAAATATTTCCGGCCTGACTTACCGCCAAATCTTCCAACATTTTTTGAGGAATACTCATTCTGATGTCTGCCTCGGTTTTCTTCAACATCAGTCCCAATTGGTTCAAATCTTCCTTCTTCATGTCTTTAAACATGATTTTTCCGCCCACATCAATTCTTCCCTGAGGCAGGGTGAAACGGAAAGTTTTGATATTTAGTACCGGGTCATGGGTAAATAATCCGGAAGCCTCGCCTTTGACTGCAGTAATCAAATCATTGCGGATTTGTTCTTCAGTCATTTTTTTGGCAGAAATTTGTGCAAACTTGCGTTTCAATACGGTTAAGGCAGAAGCATCGAGATGTTCGGCAGCGATATGGATATCCAGCGGGCCATATTTTTCATCGCCGTAAACCAGCGTGTCAAAACGGAACCGCCCTTCACTGTTGATAAATGAGCCTGATTCCCCGGTCTTGGTTGAAAAAGCCAGCTTGCCGACTTCGATTTTGGAAGGTGCGATGCTGCCGTTGGGATTGATAAACGCGCCAATCTGCAAATCGGTAACGAGATTGACCAGTTCGTTTAACTTGACGTTGTAATCGACACCCTCTTTCCATTCTAGGGAGAATTTTTCCAAAGTCAGATTGCTGCTGCCCAAAGCAAGCGGGTTGATGCCGTCTGAAGTTTCCGAATCGAAATGCACTTTTTCAAACGCGGCATCGCCTTTATCTGCCAGCTTGATTTTAAACAAGGGGGCATCATAGCCGTTCCGGTAGCTTTTGAAACCTTTTTGATAAACCGTTTCCCCCGTCAGGCCTTCCCAGTGCAGCCTGATGCCTGACAGTTCTTCATAATCGAAGGCGGGAACACTGACTTCCATTTTACCGCTGCCGTTAAAATAAACGGTATTGGCAAGGGAAACCGGAGCTTGTTTTCCAAAAAAGCGTTCCAGAACTTTTTCCGTTTCAGGCGCGTATTTGAACTCGGTTTCAATGTGCGCCTGCGTGCCAAATCCGCCGGCAAAAGGGCCGTGCGTGATATGGTTTACCAGCGTAACCGNCTGTTCCAACACTGTTTTCAGGTTGTCCGGCAGGTATTTTCGGGCATTATTCAGCAACTCCGGTTTCAGACGGATGACCGTCGTTTCCGTAGAGGTAAACCAGCCGCGGTCATCCTGGTGCGATTCGACGGTCAAAAAGCCCGTTTCCTGCAATATTTTTTGCTGCTGCGTCAGGCTTTCTTCGGCTTTGATACCCAAATAATAAGGTGTACCCAAAGCAACGCCGAGCAATACTGCCGCAACCGAAATCAAAGGTTTTTTCATCACTTCAAACAAGCAGGTTTCAAAGGCACTAGAATAGCATTATTTAAGCGTATCCCGCCATATTTCTTTAAAAGAAATGCCGTCTGAAACCTGTTCGGACGGCATTTTCCGGATGCAGAGAAATCAGAAATCCAATTCCGCTTTCAGCCAGTAAGTGCGCGGCATACCGACAACGGCGAAGCTGCGGTCGAATTGTCCGCGCTGTACCTGCCAGTAGTTTTTGTTGAATAGGTTTTCTACCGAGCTGCTGACGGTCAGAGTGTTTTTGCCCAGCTTGGTTTTGTGGCGCGCGCCTACGTCAACCAAAGTGTAGGACGGGAAGGCATATTGTTTTTTCGTATCTTGGTAAGACTTGCCGAAATACGAAACATTACCGTTTAAAGTTAAGCCTTTGGCAAACGGGGTATCCCATTCCACGCCCGCTTTGGCAATCACGCGCGGGTTGGCGACTTGTACGCCGCTGACCAGCATATCGCGCGAATTCGGATAATTCTTCACGGTCGATTGCAGGTACATCAGGCCGAAAGTCGGACGCAGGGTTTTGTTCAACAGGTTGGCGTATGCGTTGAACTCGATACCTCGGCTGCGTTCCATGCCTTGTTCATCTCCGTCTGCGCCTCCTGCTGCTTTATATGCTGCAAAATCAGTACCTTTTTTGGTATTGCCGCGCCAGTAGCCCGGGCGTTTGATTTGAAACGCGTTCAGGGTCGTCACGAAATCGCCCCAGTTTTTACGAACGCCCACTTCAAACTGACGGCTGACACGCGGTTTCGCCATTGTCGTTTCGCCAGAATCATCGGTTTTGATATCGGCTGGCTCCAAGTCTTCCATGTAGTTACCGTAAACGACCAAATCGGGTTGCGGCACCCACGCGGCCATAAACATAGGGCTGAAACGTTTGGCATCGCCGCTTTGACCTTCTTTTTTATTAGTGTATTCAACTGCTTGGAAACGTCCGCCCAAAGTCAGGCGGTATTTGTTATCCACGAAGCCCAAGGTGTCGGACAAAGCCAGGCTGTTAACTTTGATATTGGCATCCAAGTTGGCGGTTTTCGCCCAAGAATTGGGATAGTCGGCTTTGAACGATGCCAATTGATTCGCAATATTTTCGTTTGCCTTCACTTCTATCTTGCTGTTGCCGTTTCCGCTGCCGTTTATGGTTTTCCGTTGGCGGATGATGCGGTCGAAAGCCGTACTCCAGTTATGTGTTACCGGACCGGTTTCAAATTCGCCGCGTGCGGTCAGGTTCATACTCAAAGTACGGAAATATTGGTCGGTCAGGCGCGCCGTGCCGGTGTGGTATTGGTTGGCAGCCGTGCAGGTAGCGGTTTGGCTACTTGCTCCGCTTGTACCGCAAACGGTCGGGGAAATCAGCGTGCCGTAATAACGCGCTTTGTTGTAGCCGATACCGCCTGTAATCTGTGCATTATCAAACGCATCCCATTCAAACGTCAGCATATTGGTTTCGCCGACGGTGTTTTGCCAGTTCCAAGAAGGCAGCAGGTTGGTTTTACCATCGGGCGCGTCAAACAAGCGTCCGCTGGCGTTTTGAATATCCTGCATACGCGCACGGCCGCCGTTGGTTTTGCGTTTCGCGTAGATGGAATCGAACGCCACGCGCAGTGTTTCGCCGCGATAGTCGGCATTCAAGGCAAATTCTTTGTTGTCTTCGCTGTAACCGTGGCGCGGGGTGTCGCCATGGCGCAATTTGCCGTTGGCGCGCACGCCGAATTCTTTGTTTTCGCCGAAGCGTTGGCCCAAGTCGAACGTACCTTGGGCGCGGTTGTTGCTAAACCAACCCAAACCGATTTTGCGGTTGCCTTCATCGGCGGCTTTTTTGGTCTCGATATTGACGGAACCGGATACCGCGCCTTCAGGGTCCATGCCGTTTACGGCGGTGGACGCGCCTTTAATCAGTTGTGCGGAACCGACTTGCACGCTGGCCGTGCCTTGCGTGCCATACATTCCTGCCAAGCCGTTTACGCTGAATTGGCGCGCATCAAGCTGATAACCACGGAAATACAGACCGGTCAGCGTGTTGCTTTCGCCGCCAAACTCTCAAACGGAAGCGTCTTTTTTCGCTACGGCATCCACCAAAGTACGCGCTTCGGTGTTGTTGAGGGCTTGTTCGTCGTAGTTGACGACGGTAATCGGTGCGGTAAAAGCGTTGGCTTTACCCAATACGCCCAAATTTACGCGGTCGCGCAAGTCGCCATCGCTGGCGATGGAGTAAGAACGGGCGGCTTTGACGCGCTTGGCATCGGCGCGGACATGAACCTGTCCAAGTTCGGCCTGCTGCGGAACATTGTCGGCGGCAGACGAAAACGCGCTCAAAATCAACAGCGGCATTAAGGCAAGTTTTTTGTTCATGAAAACGCTCTCTTTTTAAGTATTGAGGAATAAATATAAAAATAAACAAACTTGTCAGATATTTCGAGCGGCAATTATATTTGATAATCACAACTATTACTGGAAAAACTCAATCAGGCGGAGTTATCCGACTGTTAAATATTGGTTTATTTTTTATTCTCCGGTGTCTGTTTTCTACCACAGCCGATTTAGCTTCCATCAAACTGCATTTAAATGACTGAGCTGGAAATGGACAAATTGCACAGGTTTCTCCGTTTAATCAGATATGGGTTTCCATCCTCGGCAGTTTCGGACATTTAACCGTTTCCGCCTTCCTGCCCCCGCTGCCAATAAAAATGCCGTCTGAAATATCGGCACGATACTTCAGACGGCATACCCGCCCGTTTTCCCGCATTCCCGGGAGCGGGCTGAAATTTAAACGTGTGCGGAAATAATTTTCAACATTTGCGCCAGCACTTTGGGATTGGCGGCGACAACATCGCCGCTTTCCAGCCAGCCGTCTTCACCCGTCATATCGGTAACGATGCCGCCTGCTTCTTGGACAATCAATGCGCCTGCGGCAATGTCCCACGGTTTGAGGTTGAACTCGAAAAAGCCGTCAAAACGACCAGTCGCCACAGCACACAAATCCAAAGAAGCCGCGCCTTCACGACGGCCTCCGGCGGTTTTGGCCAAGAAATCTTTCAAAATCGCCAGATACTTGTCCATCATGCTTTGATCGACAACAGGAAAGCCGGTACCGATCAGGCAGCGGTTCAATTCGATGCGGTTGGAAACGCGGATGCGGCGGTCGTTGAGCAACGCGCCTTTGCCGCGCGAAGCCATATATACGTCGTTGCGTTCGGGGGCGTAAACCAAAGCTTCTTGCAACACGCCTTTGTGCAGGAGTGCCATAGAGATAGCGTATTGAGGATGGCCGTGAAGGAAATTGGTCGTGCCGTCGAGCGGATCGATAATCCATTCGTACTCGGCCGCGGCTTTGCCGTGGGAGCCGCTTTCTTCACAAGTGATTTTGTGGTGCGGATAGGCTTCTTTCAAAGCCTCAACCAGGATGATTTCGGAATTGCGGTCAACATCGGAAACAAAATCGTTGAAGGCTTTGCTGTCGGTTTTGACGGCATCCAGATTGCCGGCGGCGCGTATCATCATCTGACCGGCACGGCGGGCGGCTTTAAAGGCTGTATTCAAAAACGGATTCATCAGATTTCCTTAAGGGTGGCATACCGCCGGTTCGGACGCGCAGTCCTTCGGAGCGGCAAAATCGGAGTTTATTTGGTTGGGGTAAACACTGCCAAATCGGGTAAAATACCGCCTGACGCGTGTCTGCTTCAGGCGCAACGTTAAATTTCCGACGTTGTTAAAGAACATTTCAGACGGCATTTGACCGTCCGAACGAAAAAGACGGCGCATTATACCCTATTCCATTCCGACCGAAAACCGAACATGACTGCTCTCAAACCCGCCCTGCCCGATTATCTGGACAACATCCGCATCGTCCTCACACGCACCAGCCATCCCGCCAATATCGGCTCTGCCGCACGCGCGATGAAAACAATGGGCCTGCACACACTGACTATCGTCGCCCCTAATCTGATGGCTACGCCGATGACGGAAAACCCGCCTGTTTTCAATCCCGATGACGTGCAAAGTTTTGCACTGCCTGAAGAAAGTTTCATCCTCGCTTCGGGCGCGGCAGACGTATTGCACAACGCCGAAATCGTCGCCACGCTGGACGAAGCCCTTGCCTACACCACCATCGCCTGCGCCCTGACCAGCCGCCGCCGCGAAATCACTGCGCCACTGCAAACCCCGCGCGATTTGGTGCCCGAATTACTGCAGGCCGCCAACCGTGGCGAGAAAGTGGCGCTGGTCTTCGGTAATGAGACTTTCGGCTTGAGCATCGAAGAAGTCCAAGCCTGCAACCGACTGATGACCATCAACGGCAATCCCGACTATTTCTCGCTCAACCTCGCCCAAGCCGTGCAGGTCGTGTGCTACGAAATCTTCAGCCAAACCGATTCGCCCATGACCCACCTGCAACAGGAAGACCACGCCGCCACCCACAAGCAAATCAAAGGTATGGTCGCCCACATGGAAAGCGTGATGAACGACATCGGCTTTTTCAACCGCCGCAACGGCGAGCGTCTGATGCGCCGTATGCAGAGCCTGTTCGGACGCGCCAACACGCAAACCGAAGACATCGACATCCTGCGCGGTTTTTTCAATACCGTCAGCCACCGTATCCATAAAAAAGACTGATTAAGGCCGTCTGAAAACATTTCCAGCTTTTCAGACAGCATGACTGATATTCGGATAAGCATGAATTACGCCCTAGACGCATTATGGTGGAAACTCACCAGCCAACCCGTCCGCGACCTTGCCTCGCTGCTGACCGCGCCTCCNTTGTGGCAAAGCGGCTGCGAATTGAGCGTGCGCGAACTATTGGGGGAACGCGGTTTCCGTTACCTTTTGGCATTGGACGCCGATCCCGCTCCGCTGAAGGATTACCTCGCCCAACGCGCCCCGTTTGGACATCGTCTCGGCATTTATGCCGAAGAGCTGATGGCCTTTTGGTTTGCCAACGCGCCGCACGCCGAACTGCTCGCGCACAACCTCACGGTTTCCGGTTCTGACGGCAATACGCAAGGCGCGGCGGATTTTGTGGCAAGGCTTAACGGCAAGCCCTACCATATCGAGCTGACCTGCAAATATTACGGCAGCGGCACGGGCAGACCCGAAGACATGCGCGGACTCGACCCCAAAGACACGCTTTTGGGAAAAGCCGCCAAACTGACCGCCCAACTCGGTCTGCCGCACACTTCAGACGGCATCCGGATCTTGCGGCAGCACGGTTTGCCGCTTGACGTAAAACCCGTTTCCATCGTGCGCGGCATCGGATTTTTTCCACAAGGTTTCCATGCTTTCGAGCCGCCGCTTAATCCATACGGCTGGCACGGCGTTTATATTCAAGATTGGGCGGAATACGGGTTTGAACGCCGAGAAGCGCGCTACCATCTGCTCGACCGCATGGCCTATCTCGCGCCTGCGCGTGTCGCCGAAACCGAAACATTAAACGCAACCGAAATCCGCCGTATCGACCAAGGCTTGATTGCCGTTTTGGAATGTCGGCCGGACGGCTTTTGGCACGAAATCGAACGTATTATGAAGGCCGTCTGAAACCCTTTACCAACTTTAAGAGAACCCATTACATTATGAACGCCGCACAACTCGACCATACCGCCAAAGTTTTGGCTGAAATGCTGACTTTCAAACAGCCTTCCGATGCCGTCCTCTCCGCCTATTTCCGCGAACACAAAAAACTCGGCCGCCAAGACCGCCACGAAATCGCCGAAACCGCCTTTGCCGCGCTGCGCCACTATCAAAAAATCAGCACTGCCCTGCGCCGTCCGCACGCACAGCCGCGCAAAGCCGCACTCGCCGCACTGGTTCTCGGCAGAAGTACCAACATCAGCCAAATCAAAGACCTGCTTGATGAAGAAGAAACAGCGTTCCTCGGCAATTTGAAAGCCCGCAAAACCGAGTTTTCAGACGGCCTGAATACCGCCGCAGAATTGCCGCAATGGCTGGTGGAACAACTGCAACAGCATTGGCGCGAAGAAGAAATCCTCGCCTTCGGCCGCAGCATCAACCAACCTGCCCCGCTCGACATCCGCGTCAATACTTTGAAAGGCAAACGCGATAAAGTGCTGCCGCTGTTGCAAGCCGAAAGTGCCGATGCAGAGGCAACGCCTTATTCGCCTTGGGGCATCCGCCTGAAAAATAAAATCGCGCTTAACAAACACGAACTGTTTTTGGACGGTACGCTGGAAGTCCAAGACGAAGGCAGCCAGCTGCTTGCCTTATTGGTGGGCGCAAAACGTGGCGAAATCATTGTCGATTTCTGTGCCGGTGCCGGCGGCAAAACCTTGGCTGTCGGCGCGCAAATGGCGAACAAAGGCAGAATCTACGCCTTCGACATCGCCGAAAAACGCCTTGCCAACCTCAAACCGCGTATGACCCGCGCCGGACTGACCAATATCCACCCCGAACGCATCAGCAGCGAACACGATGCCCGTATCGCCCGACTGGCAGGCAAAGCCGACCGCGTGTTGGTGGACGCGCCCTGCTCCGGTTTGGGTACTTTACGCCGCAATCCCGACCTCAAATACCGCCAATCCGCCGAAACCGTGGCCAAACTTTTGGAACAACAACACAGCATCCTTGATGCCGCCTCCAAACTGGTAAAACCGCAAGGCCGCTTGGTGTACGCCACCTGCAGCGTGTTGCCGGAAGAAAACGAGCTGCAAGTCGAACGTTTCCTGTCCGAACATCCCGAATTTGAACTCGTCAACTGTGCCGAACTGCTGCAAAGCCTGAGGGTCGATTTGGATACCGGCAAATACCTGCGCCTCAACTCCGGAGAATACCAAACCGACGGCTTCTTCGCCGCCGTATTGCAACGCAAATAACCCTGTTTAAACAAAATGCCGTCTGAACCCTTTTCAAAGCGTTCAGACGGCATTTCATCAATTATAGTGGATTAACAAAAACCAGTACGGCGTTGCCTCGCCTTAGCTCAAAGAGAACGATTCTCTAAGGTGCTCAAGCACCAAGTGAATCGGTTCCGTACTATTTGTACTGTCTGCGGCTTCGTCGCCTTGTCCTGATTTTTGTTAATCCACTATAAAAATATCAAAATACCGCAGATTCAACCGATTCAACACCAAAGGCAGAATCACGCGCCCATCGGATTTTATACACACCGGGCTGCAATTTTCTTTTTCTTTGTCGAAATATACGGTAGCATAAGCATATTCCAATGATATTTTTGGGAATCTGTTTTACCCCAATATATAAAGCACCATATAAGGCGGAGTTTCTTCCCCACTTTGACCCGAACCCGGAAAAACACCGCCCGAGCCAATCCTGATGCTGCCCCGACAGCCAACCCTTAAGGAAACCCTAATGAACTTTGCTTTATCCGTCATCACATTTACCCTCGCCTCTTTCCTGCCCGTCCCACCCGCCGAAGCTGCCGTCTTTACTTGGAAGGACGGCGGCGGCAACAGCTATTCGGATGTACCGAAACAGCTTCATCCCGACCAGAGCCAAATCCTCAACCTGCGGACACGCCAAACCAAACCGGCGGTCAAGCCCAAACCTACCGTCGATAAGAATGCGGACAGTGCGAAGGAAAACGAAAAGGATATTGCCGAAAAAAACGGGCAGCTTGAGGAAGAAAAGAAAAAAATTGCCGAAACCGAACGGCAGAACAAAGAAGAAAACTGCCGGATTTCAAAAATGAACCTGAAGGCGGTGGGAAACTCAAATGCGAAAAACAAGGATGATTTGATTCGGAAATACAATAACGATGTGAACAAATACTGCCGTTAAGCAGCCTCATCGAAAACCCCATGCCGTCTGAAACGGCACGGGGTTTGTTTATTTCTGCCAGTAGGTTTTGACGTTGACGAACTCGTACAGCCCGAATTCGGACAATTCGCGCCCGTAACCGGAATCTTTGACTCCGCCGAAAGGCAGGCGCAAATCGCTGCTGGTATGGCGGTTGATAAACACCGATCCCGCCTGTATTTTTTCGGCAAACCGCCAGGCGCGTCCAGTATCGGCGGTATAAATGCAGGCGCCGAGTCCGAACGGTGAATCATTGGCAAGGGCGATGGCATGATCTTCGTTTGCCGCACGCAAAATCAGGGCAACGGGGCCGAATACTTCTTCATGCCAGACGCGGCAGGCAGGATTTACCCTGTCTAAAACAGTCGCGGGGTAGAACCACCCCGGCCCCAGCGGGACTTTGCCGCCGGTCAGGCATACCGCGCCGTTTAAAACAGCATCTTTAACCTGCCCGTGAACCCAGTTCCGCAAATCTTCGCGGTGCAGCGGTGCAAGCGTGGTATCGGGATGTTTGGGGTCGCCCATTTTCAATTTGGCGCATTCGGCGAGAAACAGCGGAATAAAGCGGTCAGCTACTGCTTCGGTTACGATGATGCGTTTGGCGGCGTTGCACGATTGCCCCGCATCGCGGAAACGGGAATAACAGGCTTCTGCGGCGGCGCGTTCCAAATCGGCATCGGGCATCACGATAAAGGCGTTGCTGCCGCCGAGCTCCAACACGGTTTTCTTGAGGTTTGCGCCCGCGTGTGCCGCAAGGATGCGCCCCGTATNCGTCGAACCGGTAAACGCCATCGCATCGGTATCTTCGACTGCCTTGAGCGTGTCCGCCTCATCCAGCCACGCGCCTGCCAAAGGAATGCCGTCTGAAACCAAATCGAACAGTGCCTGACTGACGCGTGCTACGCTGGGTGCGGGTTTGACGGCGCACGCGTTACCCGCGCAAACAGCAGGTACGGCAAAGCGCAATACCTGCCAGACGGGATAGTTCCAAGGCATGACGGCAAACACCACACCCAAAGGCTCAAACCTTACCTGACTCAAACTCGCCTGCGTCGCAATGGTTTTGTGGGCGAGTAGTTCGGGGGCAAGGCGGGCATAATAACGTATCAGCTCGATAGACTTGCCGATTTCCGCGCGACATTCGTGCAGGCAGCGACCGACTTCTTCGCACACCATTTCCGCAAAACGCTCTTTCTCCGCCTCCAAACGGCCGGCAAATTTTTGCAGACGCGCGGCACGTTCGGTTACGCCCAATTGTGCGAACGCCCTGCCGCGCATTTTCAAATCCGCCAGTTGCCGTTCAAACTCCGCATAATCTTGAGCAGGGCGGCGGTAGAGCGTTTCGCCCGTAAATACATTGACACTGTGAAACATCTGATCAACCTGCCAGTTGCGGGAATATCGTTTTCAGTCCCGACACAATAATCTCCACCGATACCGCCGCCAGCATCATACCCATAATGCGGTTTAAAATCGTCAGCCCCGTCGTGCCCAGCAGGCGGCTGACCTTCCCGGCAACGATTAAAATGGCATAACAAATCGCACTGACCACCAAACCGGCCGCGATAATCAGCGCGATGTCGCCGTATGTTTTAGCCGCCGAAGCGTAAATAATCACGGTCGAAATACCGCCCGGGCCGATGGTGATCGGTATGGCGATGGGCACGACGGCAATCGCCCCTGCATTGCGGGCGGGACGCACCTGCCCCGTTTCCGGCTGCGCGCCGAGATTCTGCTTGGCTGGATTGTCGTTGCCGTTCATCATCGAAATGGCGATCAGCAGCACCAAAATCCCGCCGCCGACCTGAAACGAACCGACGCTGATGCCCAAAACCTTCAACAACATACCGCCGATCAGCGCAAATACCGCAATCACGGCAAACACGGCGACGGCTGCCGTCCGCGCGACCTTCCTGCGCTCCTTCGTACTGTGTCCGTTGGTCAGGTCAAGGTAAAGCGACAACGCGCTAAACGGATTGATCAGCACCAAAAAAGCCACAATCAGCTTGCCGATTTCCATACCCAATCCCATTATTTCCCCCTCCTTCAAACCCGTGCGGCAGGCATTCGATGCCGCAAATTGCCGCTACAACAGATTTTTCCGTTATAATTAAAAATTCAAGCAATACGCCCCATCATACCCGAACGACGGTATCTTTACCATCAGACAAGGATGCTTTTCATGGCACTGACACTTGCCGACGTAGACAAAATCGCCCGACTCTCCCGACTGCACCTGACTGCGGCAGAAAAAGAAAAATCGCTTCAAGAATTAAACGACATTTTCGCTATGGTCGAACAGATGCAAACCATCAACACAGACGGCATCGAACCGATGGCGCACCCGCACGAAGCCGCCCTGCGCCTGCGTGAAGACGAAGTAACCGAAACCGACCGCGCCGCCGAATATCAGGCGGTCGCACCGGAAGTACGCAACCGTCTGTACATCGTACCGCAAGTTATCGAAGAATAATCCGAATATGCTTCAGACGGCATCAGAAAAAATACCGCCTGAAACCCTTTAGGGATGGAAGATTTATGACACAATACACATTAAAACAGGCAAGCGTCCTGTTGCAGTCCAAACAGATTTCCGCCGTCGAACTAGCAAGCGCATACCTTGCCGCCATCGCCGAAAAAAATCCTGCCCTCAACGGCTACATCACCATCGACCAAGATAAAACCCTCGCAGAAGCCCGTGCCGCCGATGAACGCATCGCTCAGGGCAACGCCTCCGCGCTTACCGGCATACCCGTCGCCTACAAGGATATTTTCTGCCAAACCGGCTGGCGCAGCGCGTGCGCTTCCAAAATGCTCGACAACTTCATCTCCCCCTACACCGCCACCGTCGTCCAAAACCTGCTCGACGAAGGCATGGTAACGCTCGGCCGCACCAACATGGACGAGTTTGCCATGGGTTCGACCAATGAAAACTCATTCTACGGCGCGACCAAAAACCCGTGGAATCCCGAACACGTCCCAGGCGGCTCTTCCGGCGGTTCGGCTGCCGTCGTTGCCGCACGCCTTGCCCCTGCCGCGCTCGGTTCGGATACCGGCGGCTCTATCCGCCAACCCGCGTCGCACTGCGGCATTACCGGCATCAAACCCACATACGGCACGGTTTCCCGCTTCGGCATGGTCGCCTACGCCTCCAGCTTCGACCAGGCCGGCCCGATGGCGCAAACTGCCGAAGACTGCGCGATTCTGTTAAACGCGATGGCAGGTTTCGACCCCAAAGACTCCACCAGCCTCGAGCGCGAAAAAGAAGACTACACCCGCGATTTGAACCAACCGCTTAAAGGCATGAAAATCGGCCTGCCCAAAGAATACTTCAGCGAAGGCAACAGCACCGATGTTCAGACGGCATTGCAACATACCATTGACCTCCTCAAAGCCCAAGGCGCGGAATTGGTCGAAGTTTCCCTGCCGCAAACCAAGCTGTCCATCCCCGCCTACTACGTCCTCGCCTCCGCAGAAGCCAGTACCAACCTTTCACGTTACGACGGCGTACGTTACGGACACCGTGCCGCCCAATTCAGCGATTTGGAAGAAATGTACGGCAAAACCCGCGCCGAAGGTTTCGGCAGCGAAGTCAAACGCCGCATCATGATCGGCACTTATGTACTGTCGCACGGCTACTACGATGCCTACTATCTCAAAGCCCAAAAACTGCGCCGCCTCGTTGCCGATGATTTTCAGACGGCATTTGCACGGTGCGACCTCATCCTCGCGCCGACCGCACCCTCCGCCGCACCCAAAATCGGAGCGGATGCTTCGCCGGTTGAAACCTACTTGAGCGACATTTACACCATCGCCGTCAACCTCGCCGGACTGCCCGCATTGACCCTGCCCGCAGGCTTCAGCGGCGGCGGACTGCCCATCGGCGTTCAGCTTATCGGCAACTATTTCTCCGAAGCCCGAATACTCGGTGCGGCGCATCAAATCCAACTCAACAGCGATTGGCACGGCAAACGACCCGAATGAAGCAGAACCGCACCTTTACCTTTCCCGATTTTCGCACCGTTTATAGCTATGCCCCTTTATATCGGCTGCAACATTTAAAATACACATTGCGAAAATTTTTCGGAAAAAAAGAAATTTACGCCTTCGAGCAGTTTGTCAACGCCTCCCCTATCCGTCAGGGGCTGTTCCTCCGCTGCCCTCAGGATGCTTATCCGCTGCTGCGCGAATTTGTTGACAGGCGTTTTAACTGCAAACGCCGTTTAGATGCGATGACGGCAGATTTTCTTATGGCGGAAAAACTGTTCGGCACAGACATTCTGCACCAAATGGAAGACTACCGCTTCCATCTGGTCTTGGCGCACCTTTCAGACGGCATCAGCTTGTGGCTCAACCGCAACGACAACTGCGTCGAAGAAGGCGCGTGGTCTTTATCTTTGCGCGATGAAGCAGGCAACCGGCTGTATATGGCGACCTTCGCCTTTGTCGGCACACACCTGCTGGCAGCCTCCGTACAAGGGCCTGCGGGTGAAGAAGCCAAAGACACCGTCCGCCGCATCACCAAACAACTTCACGGCTTGCGTCCCCAACAACTGATGGTAACCGCACTGCAATATTTCGCCGCCGAATTAAAATTGGACGGCGCGATAGGCATTGCACAAAAACATCAAGTCAAATTACGCTGGAAACTTAAAAAGCGCGTCAAAATGAATTACGACGCATTCTGGCAGGAATACGGCGCAAGTTTGGAGCGGGACGGCTACTGGCATCTCCCTCAAACTCCCGCCCGCAAAGACCTTGCCGACATCGAAAGCAAAAAACGCTCGATGTACCGCAAGCGTTATGAAATGCTGGACAACATGGTTGCAGAGATGAAGGACAGTCTGAAAACAGAAGCACGCGGCATTTCAGACGGCATCCAAACGGAAAAACCGCTCCGCCGGACAGCCTGATGCGAAGACTATCGAATTGATATTTTAGAGAAAGAACCTCTTATGACCTGGGAAACCGTAATCGGCTTGGAAATCCACGTCCAATTGAACACCAAATCCAAAATCTTCAGCGGCGCATCGACCGCATTCGGCGCAGAACCCAACGCGCACGCCAGCGTAGTGGAATGCGCGCTGCCGGGCGTACTGCCGGTAATGAACCGTGAAGTCGTTGAAAAAGCCATCAAATTGGGTTTGGCTTTAGATGCGAAAATCAATCAGAAAAACGTGTTCGACCGTAAAAACTACTTCTATCCCGACTTGCCCAAAGGCTATCAAATCAGCCAGTTGGATTTACCGATTGTCGAACACGGCAAATTGGAAATCGTGGTCGGTGACGATGTGAAAACCATCAACGTAACCCGTGCGCACATGGAAGAAGACGCAGGTAAGTCCGTACATGAAGGCTTGAACGGCGCGACCGGTATCGATTTGAACCGCGCCGGCACGCCGCTGTTGGAAGTCGTATCCGAACCCGAAATGCGCTCCGCCGCCGAAGCCGTTGCCTACGCCAAGGCATTACACAGCTTGGTAACCTGGCTGGACATTTGTGACGGCAATATGGCGGAAGGTTCGTTCCGCGTCGACGCAAACGTATCCGTTCGCCCGAAAGGCCAAGCAGAGTTCGGGACGCGCCGCGAGATTAAAAATCTCAATTCCTTCCGTTTCTTGGAGCAGGCGATTAATTACGAAGTGGAAGCGCAAATCGAGATTTTGGAAGACGGCGGCAAAGTACAGCAGGCAACCATGCTGTTTGATCCCGAAAAAGGCGAAACCCGCGTGATGCGCTTGAAAGAAGACGCGCACGACTACCGCTACTTCCCCGACCCTGATTTGCTGCCCGTCATCATTTCAGACGCTCAAATGCAAAAAGCCAAAGCAGAAATGCCTGAGCTGCCGAAAGAAATGGCAGCGCGTTTCGTGGCGGATTACGGTGTGAGCGACTACGACGCGCGCCTGCTCACCGCAAGCCGCGCACAGGCCGCCTATTTTGAAGAAGCCGCCAAAGAGAGCGGACAAGGCAAGCCGACTGCCAACTGGATGAACGGCGAACTCGCCGCCGCGCTGAACAAAGCCGGCCTGGAACTTGCCGACAGCCCGATTACCGCCCCGCGCCTCGCCGCGCTGGTGGGCAAAATCGCCGACGGCACATTAAGCAGCAAATTGGCGAAAAAAGCCTTTGAAGCCATGTGGGCTGAACCCGAAGCCTTCATTGCCGAAATCATTGAAAAACACGGTTTGCAACAGATGACCGATACCGGCGCGATTGAAGCGATGGTAGACGAAGTGCTGGCAAACAACGCCAAAGCCGTGGAACAGTTCAAATCCGGCAACGAAAAAGCCCTGAATGCGATTGTGGGGCAAGTGATGAAGGCCAGCAAAGGCAAAGCCAATCCCGCGCAGGTTCAAGAGCTGATCAAAGCCAAACTTGCCTGATAAGCAAGATGCCGTCTGAAACCCAGATCCGACGTTCAGACGGCATTTTCACAGTTTTTCACAGCCTGACCACATTAAAACAGCATAAAAAACAATATTCCATGTTTCAACACACAGGACGACACATAAAGCGTCGCCCTGTGTGTCGTCCTGATTTGGAAGGTTACGCCCCTCCCAAATAAAGTCTGATTCTACCGCCCCGAAGGACAGATGTCCGAGTGGCGGGGGTTCAACCGAAAAGGAAATACGATGAACCACACCGTTACCCTCCCCGACCAAACCACCTTTGCCGCCAACGACGGCGAAACCGTTTTAGCCGCTGCCGCCCGACAAAACCTCAATCTGCCCCATTCCTGCAAAAGCGGTGTCTGCGGACAATGCAAAGCCGAACTGGTCAGCGGCGATATTCAAATGGGCGGACACTCGGAACAGGCTTTATCCGAAGCTGAAAAAGCGCAAGGCAAGATTTTGATGTGCTGCACCACTGCGCAAAGCGATATCAGCATCAACATCCTAGGCTACAAAGCCGATGCCCTACCCGTCCGCACCCTGCCCGCACGCATCGAAAGTATTATTTTCAAACACGATGTCGCCCTCCTGAAACTTGCCCTGCCCAAAGCCCCGCCGTTTGCCTTCTACGCCGGGCAATACATTGATTTACTGCTGCCGGGCAACGTCAGCCGCAGCTACTCCATCGCCAATTCGCCCGACCAAGAAGGCATTTTGAAACTGCACATCCGCAGGCGCGAAAACGGTGTCTGCTCGGAAATGATTTTCGGCANCGAACCCAAAGTCAAAGAAAAAGGCATCGTCCGCGTTAAAGGCCCGCTCGGTTCGTTTACTTTGCAGGAAGACAGCGGCAAGCCCGTCATCCTGCTGGCAACCGGCACAGGCTACGCCCCCATCCGCAGCATCCTGCTCGACCTTATCCGCCAAGACAGCGACCGCGCCGTCCATTTCTACTGGGGCGCGCGTCATCAGGATGATTTGTATGCCCTCGAAGAAGCACAAGGGTTGGCATGCCGTCTGAAAAACGCCTGCTTCACCCCCGTATTGTCCCGCCCCGGAGAGGGCTGGCAGGGAAGAAAAGGCCACGTACAAGACATCGCGGCACAAGACCACCCCGACCTGTCGAAATACGAAGTATTTGCCTGCGGCTCTCCGGCTATGACCGAACAAGCAAAGAATCTGTTTGTGCAACAGCATAAGCTGCCGGAAAACTTATTTTTCTCCGACGCATTCACGCCGTCCGCATCATAATTCCCCGGTATAGTAAAAGGGCAGTAATTATGCAAAAAAAAATAATACTTTCTTTAAAAGAAAAAATAGAGGGTATAGGTAATAATGTAGATCATATCTTACTCGCAACTTTAATTCTTAAATGGTTACATGATTATCCTAGGTTAGGATGATAATTTTTATATCACCATTCTAATATTTCTAAGTTTATGAATATAGAAATTTTAGATTTCCCTAATTTAC
>NZ_JBPBFH010000022.1:0-42006 GCF_050896295.1 Neisseria sp. SLRRB23 | reverse complement strand
AAATCGTACCGGGAGCAGTATAGAGAAAGTTATAGGTAATATCTACTGCCAACAGACGCTTGGAGCAGGTTTTGATTTGGTTTACCGCATCGCTTACTACGGCAGCCACTTCCGGAGTAATGTTCTCGGGGCGGTTTGATGCGACACCGTCACCCCAAATCTCCTTGATGATGCCGCTAATTGTTACACGAATATCGTGATCGGTAAAGGTTTTATTCTTCATATTTCAATATCCTGATAGAACAAAAAAACCGCCTGCCGGCGGCAGAAACACGCCTTTTCAGGTGCAGGGAAAGCCGCCTGTTTCAGACGGCCTTGTTTTTCAGGCAGCCTAGCTCACCGTCATAGAAGCAATGCAGAACGGGCGGTAGATAATCGCGCCCCATGTGCCCTGCGATTTCTTCTGTTTGATGCTGGAGGCTTCCAAAACCATATTGTGCGCGCGCAGTTTTTCGGTGAAACCGCATTCCAAGGTGCGCTGGCCGTCCAACTCTTCCACAATCAACTGCACCATTTCGCCCGATGCGGCGGAATATTCCGGCACGGTTTCGATGCGCAGGTTGGGGAAGTTCTTTTTCAACTGGTCGGTAACATTGACGTTGTACTGGTTGGTTTTGGTCAGTTCCACGCTGGCGGTCGGGCTGCACACCAGCAAGAGCGGCGTGTTCATATCAATCAGGCCGCCGGTCTGCTGTAACAGTTTTTGGAACAGCTTGCGGATGGATTCGTACACCTGCTCGCCGGTAGCGGCCGCCCACGTTTGGTCGGCGGCGGTGGCAGCCGGCAGGCTCGGGTCGTTGAGGATGCCGTAGTTCTGCAAGCCTTTGATACCGAACAGATAGGATTTGTTCTGGAAACGGTTCAAGGCGTTCACGCTTGCCTGATTGACGCGGTTCACATAGTCGATCTTCGCTTCGCCAGCGCGTGCCACTTCGCGTTCGCCCCAACGGGTGAACACTTGGTAATGGTAGCTTTGGCGTTGCGGGAAATTGACGTTGGCGCCGCTCACGCCGTTGTTGTTGTAGTCGCCGTAGCCGGAGACTTCGCCGGTCGGTTCTACCAGCATGAACATGGCGGTTTCGGTCGTCCAGTCGCCTTTTTTCACTTCGCCGAAGATTTCGGCGGCCTTCATCGGCTGAAGGGCGACTTCAATCAGCTTCGGATCGACATAGGTCAGCATCCATGCTGGGATGCCGCTGTTGCCTGCGGTGGTCAGCGCGGGCTGCGCATCCATCGCCAAAGCAGCCTGCACCTGTTCGTTCATCAGCTTTTTGCCGCCGCCCATAAAGACGATGCCGGCATCGCGTTCGAGTTGTTGCAAGGTGTTCATTCAATTACTCCCATGTGGTGATTTTGGCCAGTTCGCCCGCTGCGGCTTTGGAAGCCACTTTGAAGCGGGTCAGGGTGTGGTCGGTTTCGGTGGCGTCGGCAGATGCTTTCAATGTGCCGTCGGCGTCTTTGGCAAACACGTTCTGCCCGATTTCCGCACCGGCAGGGAAATGCGCCCAAAAATCGCCCGCCACCGCCAGCGTAATCATTTGACCGGGCAGGATTTGGTTGCCGTGTTCCGCCAGATAGGCGGTGATGCTTGCCTGCTGTTCGCGGTGGACAAAGCCGATGCGCGCGCCGTCGGTTTTCTTGTTGGACACTTTGCCCTCGGCATCCGCCCAGGCAAACACGCCGACGGTTACGCCGTCCGTGCCGCTGACGAGCGCGCCTTCGCCCGCCAGCATGGAGGCGTTCGGGTTGTGGGCGGCAAAATCCCCCGCAACGGCGGGGGCTTGGTAAGGTTGGACTGCTTTTTGGAATGACATGGTTTAAGCCTTTCTGATTCGTGACAAACCGGGGAACTGTTGGGCGGTTTTGGCCGCATCTTGCGCCATCGGCTGTTTGGGTTTGGCCAACATACCGACCATAGCGCGGTAGGCGGAAGGATGCACGCCGGTTACGTCGATGCCGCTCTGTTCCAGCGCGAACTTGTACACGTCCGCCGCATTGTCCATCGCCACATCGCCGACAATGTGCGCCACTTCGCGTTGTGCCGCTGCCAAGGCTTGTGCGCGTTTGCGCTCCGCAGCCACGGCTTTTTGAATCGCCGCATCCATCGCCATTTTGGAAATGGCGGCATCTTGCGCGGGTTTGGGCGCGCCGCCTTCGGGAGCTTCCGGCTCTTCGTCTTCGGCGGTTTTTTCCGGCTCTTCGTCTTTGGCGGGGGCGGAGTTGTTTTCGCCGTCGTCCTGTCCGTCTCCGTCCGTGCCGACATTCTCGACGTTTTCAGGCGGCAACTCTTTGCCGTCGTCTTGTGCCGTCTGCACTTCGTTGGTGAGTGAGCTGATGACCTGCAACAGTTCGTCGGGGCTCAATTCGGCATCCTGCGCCAATAAAGGCTGCACGGCTGCCTGAATACGCGCTTTCGCGCCTGCTTTCAGTTTCATAGTTTTCCTTTCGTGAAATGGGTCTGCATCGCTTACGACAACATCACGCCCCGCCCGACCCACATCGACAAGGGCTACATGGTTTCCGACAATATCGCGCATCACGCCGTCGTAATGCCTGCCTTCAAATTCGCCTGCGGTCATGTCGGCGGTGTAGTGGTACGCGCTGGACAGCTCCACCTGCTCGCCGCTCTCGATGCCGGCAATCGCCTCCGCGTCCCACACGGCCAGCGAACATTTCAGGTAGCCGTCTTCAAACACGGTATCGCTGCCGGTCGTGCCTGCAATCACTTCTTTCTGCGGTTCGTCGGCGGAAACGGGAATGTGCTTGTTCAACAGCGGCAGGTTGTTGAAGGTCGGCGCGGCCTTTTCCAACTCTTCGGGGTCCCGCAGCAGGTAGTAAACCTTTTTCGGCTCAAGCCCCAGTTGTTTGTAGTTGGGGATTTCGCTTCCATAGTAGGGGTTTACCGTTGCCTTGCTGATGTTGGAGCTTTCCACGTGCAGCCTGCCGTCTTGATCGTAGGAGCGCAGGGATCGGTCTTGGGCGATGGAAAGGCGGCCTTCGTCATAAGTTTTTGTTACATCGCGCCCGTTTTGGTCGGTTATCTTCATAATGCGTATATAGCCTGCTGTTTCGTGTGTTTGTCCGTCTTCGGCAAAGGGAGTATGATTATCTGCATAGGAAACAAAACCCGCCGCTTGGCCGCTGTCTTTTGCGGTTTCAATGCCCGCAGGCGCGTTTCCTACTTTTTCTTTGCCTGTTTCCTTGATGGTCAGCTTTGCCATATATCTGCCATCATCTTATGCATTAAATCCTTTAATCACGCTGCGGCTGGTGCAGCGGCAATTCGGCTCGGTTCCGGGCTGCACCCATTTGTCGTCCAGATACATGCCTTTGTTCACGTCAAACCGTTTGCCGTTGGCGGCAACATGGCTCGGGCGCGGTTCTTTGCCTACGTGGGAGTGCATCCATATGGCTTCGGTAATGCCCAATTCCTGCCGCCGCGCCTTTTCGATGGCAGCCTTGGCTTTGTTGGTTTGGTCTCGCGCGATAAAGGCGGCGCGGCGTTCGCTGATGCCGTAATCCTTGCGCAGTTCGCGGGTCAGTTGCGCCATGTCGTAGCCTGCATTCACACTGCGCCATACGCTTTCTTCCACGCGGTTCAGGTATTGCTGTCCGATGGAACGGATAAGCGAGACGTTGCCGCCCAATACGGCCTGCAAGGCGGTTTGCTGCCGCGCTGTGGCACGGAAACGAACGGTAAAGCCCGCCTCCCGCAATGCCGTCTGAAAGGCTTTCTCTGTGTGGCTTGCGCTTTGATTGGCGAAGATTTCGGCAATTTGCGGGGCGAGTTTGTCCAGCCGTGCCGCCCAATAACGCAACAGGGCGGACAAAGCAGCCTGCAAGCCGTCCGTCAGGCTGTCTTGGGCGATGCCTTTCGGATAGTGCCGTTCAAGCAGGCCCTGCACGTCGGCGCGCATTTCGCGCAACAGCTTTTTCAGGCTTTTGCGGTAGGCAGCCTCCACGCCGAGGTTGGGCTGTATCGGTTTCAGGATGATGTCTTTATCGGACGGGGCGGATAGCTTCATAGCTTGCTTTCATCTGATGGGTGGCATACAATAACCACGTCTGACAGCAGAAATTTTCGCATTAGCTGCGTAATCTCAGGCAGGTTACTGTCGAGTGATAAATGGTGGGGATTGCGGCCACCCAGACACAAACAACCCCTGATACTTCATCATCAGGGGTTTGTTTTTTGCTTGCGCGATTTAAATGCGGTCAGTAAGAACATCAACTGATTGCCTTTAAATTCCGGCGAGATGACCGCCATCTTTTTATTGTGCCAAATCTCAAAATTTCCCGTCTCTTGGCTCTTTTGAATATTGCCCTTCTCAATAACCTCATCAATATCTTCAAGAAATAGTTCAATATCAATGCCTTGCTCTTCTCGGCGCTTGATGATGTGCCTCAATCCGACATCATCATTCCCCCAAACTAAAGCAATATCGCCAATGTCGCTTCGGTGGAAAGCGTCTTTGATATACCCATTCTTTTCCTGACGTAATTTTTGGACGGCGGCTTTCCCTTTGCCTTGATACTCGGTGCCAAGAAATCCGCTTATATCGGCAGCATTATTTTGAGCTGAGCCTCCTGCTCCAAACTGTCCGTTCTCCGCCCTCGGATGCTTGCTTTCGTCCCATTCGGCATCTTGGGCAGGTTCAGGCTTTGGGTCGGCTGGGTCTCCGACATCTTCCTCCGCGCCGTCATTCAGGCCGTCTGAAAAGCCGTCATCGGGCAGTTCGGGCACATCTTCCACGTCGATGCCGTTGTAGCCGCTGCCCGGCTCGCCCGCCAGCCGTCCGCGTACTTCCTCCGCCGATACCACGCCCGCCTGAATGTAGGCAACATCGCGGTCGGTGTCGGATTTGCGGATGGTGGAAAGCTCGGTTTCGCTCATCTGCCGCAAGGGCACAAAGTCGAACGTGATGTTGTCGTTCACTTTGCCGAACAGGTGCAGTTGCACCAGTTTGAGCAGCTTGTCCAGCGGGTCGCGCAGCAGGTTTTCCTGCATGGCGCGGATGTGGTCGTAGTAAACGGCAATCTCGCCTTCTGTGCTGGCATTCAGGCCGCTGGGCGTGATGCCGAGCAGCTTCACCAGCGGCGTATGGCTGGGCGCGGCCATTTGCTCTTGGGATTGGGCAAGCAGCGCGTCCAAGCCGGACAGCGGGGTGTTGAACTGGAAAAACTCTTCTTCGTCTTTGCTCAACAGCATCAGGCCGCGATTGTCGCGCAAACGGTTGTACAGTTCGGCACGCAGTATGATGTTGGTGTCGCCGTCGTCGCTGCCGCCCAATATCGCGCTCATATCGGTTTTGATGCCGGACAGGGAGAAGCTGTGCAGCAGGTCGCTGACGGAATCCACGGTACGCAGCCAGCGTTCCACATAGGGCATCATAAGCTGGGTCATACTCACGCCGCCGAAGTTGTAGGCGGGCTTGAGCATATCCGGCACGGGGCGGGAAATCAGGGTAAACAGCCGGCTGGCGTGGATTTCCTGCGCCATCACATACCACGCCTTCGGCTTGTAAAAGTCGGGCAGGGTCGGATCGACGGCGTTGTACGGCGCGGGGGTCGTCCACATCGGCTCGATGTTCACCAAGGCTTTCAGGCTGCCTTTGGCAATGGTTTTCTCCGTCAGCAGCAGCGGATTGGCGAGTTTGCCGTCGTGGCCTTTGATTTGCACCAGTATCTGGCCGCGCCCGAACAGGCCGTCTGTTTCAACGGCCTTGCGGAACACGTCGCGCACGTTCAGCCGCTCGCAGCATTCCTCAATCTGCCTGATGGCCTCGCTGTTGTCTTCTTCGCCTGCGGATTTGATTTCTATCCATTGGCGGGTCATTTCGTTGGCGGTGGTTTCGCTCACGCTGCGGTATTCGGAAATTTGCGCCAACTCGGCCAAGCGCGGATAGCCGATAAAGCCGGTGCCGAAAAAACAATCAGCCCCGAAGTTTCCCAAGGGGCTGCCGTCCATCGCTATGCCGTTCGGCTTCACGCCGTCCGGCAGTGCCGGGAAATCCAAGCTGTATGATGCGGGCTGCTTTTCAGGCAGCCTTTGCAGGGCGCGGCGCATGGCTTTGTCTGTGTGTTTTTTCTTTTTGCTCATAGTCCGCTCAATATCTTGGGGTTGATGTTCAGCCCGCCCTGTACGGGGGCGAATGCCATAACCAGCGCATCCGCGCGGTTCGGACTGGGGATGCCGCGCTTTTTCATGTCTTTCTTGCTCTCCGCCTTCACGCGCCCGTTTTGGTCGTAATCCACTTGCGGACGGCTCAATTCGGCAGTCAGGTATTCCAACTCGTGCAGGCTGCTTGAAAGGCTGATAAGTTGGTCTTCGGGGTAACTGTCCCCGTGATGCACGGCACGCCACGTCTTGTAGAAGCGGTCGCGCACCATCCACCATGCCTGCGCCTTGATGTTGGCGAACATATCGCGGTTTTTCTTGTCGTCGGTGTACTTGGCATCGGGCTTGTACACCGCGCCGCCCGCATTGAAGCCAAGCGTCTGCACCTTGCCGTTCTTGCGCCGGAACTGTGCCTTCACACCAGCGCCCACGCCGATGTTGTCGTACACGATGCGGTCAATATTCTGCTCTTGGGCGTACAGGTAAACCTTGTCGGCGGAATAAATCACATCCTGTCCGCGCCATTGCTGCATGTCGGTTACGACGGAGCCGTGCCGCAATACGGTGGCGTTGGCATCATCGCCTTCATCAGCCACGTCAAAACCGAGGATGCGCCGGCCTGCGGCTGAGAAGCCCAGTTTCTCGTGCGCATCAATGGCGGCTTCAATCCAGCTCGGCTTGATAATCGCCAGTTCGCTGTCGGCCACCGGCTCGCCCAGCCAAATATGGCGGTAAAGGTCATAATCACGCGCCTTGCATGACTCAGCCTCTAAACGTAGCACATCAGGCAAATAGATGTTGTCCGTGTAGTTCACGACAATATCGGCTATATCATCAGGTGGATTGACTACAAACCGCTGATAGGTAGGATCTAGGATATTCTTCGGATTCCATGTAAGCCAAATCTCCGACCCATCTTTACGGATAGTCGGTATTAGGATATTCCAGCTTTCATCGGAAACGTTTTCCGCCTCTTCAACCCAGCATATATCAATCGCTTCAATGGATTTGATTTTTGTCGGGTTGTTCTTAATGCCGTAAAAGAGAAATTCCGAACCTGTCGATAGATGGATAATGCGGTTACGCTGTACTTCATATTCCTGCGTATAACCTGCCCTATCTATCGTATCTGACAGCAAAGAGATTACGGAATCACTGATACTGTTTTGAAGCTCACGGGCGCACATGATACGAAATCGACCTTTGCAGGCAAGCTCAACCAAAACTGTAGCAACCGCCCACGATTTCATACCACCACGTCCGCCGCGCAAACTCTTGTATCGGTGCTTTTGGATTAGTGGTCTGAATTTAGGGTGTAGCTTATTCTTCATCGCTCAAGAACAAATCGGAAAGTTTCACATCAGCATGAACTGAAATACTTCCAGAAACTTCATTATCAACCTTATCGCGCCATTTTGAACGCTGTCGGTTTTTAAGCCAGAAAATGGCAGCAGGCGTATCTGGCGGGTAATACTTAGTTAATGGTGTTTCGATAATCTCACCTTCTACTACGCGAATATCAACATCAGGGGCTTCGTACCCCATGGCGCGGCGATACAACCGTTCAGCGATATTCGCATCTGCAAGAATCTTCCCTTTTTTTATGGACTCGCAAAATTCAGGGAAATCATTTTTCCAGCGGTTTATCGTGGCTACATTAACATCGAAAAAATTAGCTATTTCTTCGTCTGTTGCGCCAAGCAAGCATAATTTATAAGTTTGTTCAGCATATTCATGCTTGTATTTTGTCGGTCGCCCGATGGGGCGTTTTGCTTTTGCCATATCGGGCTTCCTGAAATGCAAAAGGCAGCCTGCAGGCTGCCAAAAAACAAAAGGAGAAAATCGCCGATTCGCAACTTTCTCCGAAATATAGCATATTTATATCAAAAGTGTTTCATTCTGTCAAGCGCAAAACAACCAAGAGCCTGCTCGTGTTGCGATAGATGCCCATCTGCAAATACCAGTAGCCAATTTAGTTCAACGAGATAATGCTGCATTTAAATTATTTTTGAATTCCTCTGGAGAAAGAGCCTGAACTTTATCCCAGGCGCTGTTTAAAAAGGCATCTGTTATTTCTGTGTTATTCTCAGAGAAGTATGTTACGTTATTCATTACTTTAACGACACGAATAAGCACAAGATAATCTTCATTAGCACCGCCATTCCTTAAAAATCTATTAAAATCTTCTTTTTTCCTGTCTACTAAATATTTATAGGTAATCCAGTTATCTTTTCCCTGATTTCTTAAATTAGTCTTTATATCATCTGCAATTAGTGCATGGATTACCATAATTTCCTGCGCAGATAACTTGAATCTACCTAAGTCTCTAGGAGACGTAAAGGTTGAGTCCTCTGGCGCTGTTAGCGAAATCAGCGGAAGAATTGCACCATGTGATTTGCGGCTATCATCTAACCCTGTTAGATCTGGAATAAAACTCCCACCCGCCTTAGGGAAAGAGGAGAATAGAAGTCTGTACTTCCCTGGATTCAGCTCATGAACGCAAATATTTTTTGCATATCTCACAGCATTACCCTCCGAACTCCCCAGCTTTAACTGCTCATTTACTAGAGCATCGAGTGTTCTATATGAATCTACACCGAGAGGGAAAGGCGTACCTTCGGATATGCTTTGCATTGTATTCATCGCCCCTCTAAGAATATTTGATGAAGCCTCAATAGAAGATAACCTCCCTTCCATTTCAGCCTTTCTGGTTTGATATACATAGGGCAAAAACCAATCCGCAATAGTGGCACATTCAGATTGAATTAAACTATTTGTCCCTGAAATAGTATTTCTTCTCATAGAAGAGACCGTTGAGCTCATCAGCCCTAAATCCCCATACATAGCAAATTTCGGGTTTGGATAAATATCTATATTTAACTTACGCGAGCCATACCCATCAGCAAACAACGGTGTTATTGCCGCACATAAGAAGATAGCCAATAATGTTTTTTTCATCTTTCGCCTCCTAAAATAAACTATCTACCTGTTTACGCTCATCATCACTCACTGGCTCGTGCTCTTCGGCATTACCTGAAGTATTACGCTGCCGAACCGACGGAGGAATGGCCTCATGCGTTTTCGTTGGTAATTCACATTTCCGTTGTCGTGGCGCGTTATTTTACACAGCATAGCCACACAATCGCAAACTACTCAATAATCCCGACTTGCCTAAACTCTGGTTCCAGTTTGCAAATGGCGCTATCGAGCAGTCCTGCCACAATTCCTCCAACCTGTTTCTTTTTCCGCCACAACGTTACGCGGGCAATATCAAATCTGTCTTGTATCTGCGTCTGTTTAGGGATACCTGAAAAAATATGCGACAACAGGGCATCACAAAGCAACAGGGGAATGCCTTGCTGCTGATCTAGGATATAGCTGCTCAAATCCACGATATGGCTAAAATTGCTGCCGTATTGGGCTTCTACGGAACAAAGCTCTAAATGGTTCAGTAACCGTTCCACCCGTGCCTGTATCATGGCGGCATTGGCGTGCCAGTCATGCTGTGTCATTCCTTGCTCACCGCCACGGCTTACACCCTTATTCTCTACCCAGTAGCAAATTTGCGCCGTATTCCCCATCGGCTCGATACGCAACGCGCCGAAGCGGTACACATCGCGCAGGCACTCGTCTATATTGCGGTACATTCACACCCCCGTTCAGCCGGCCTTTACCAGCCCTTCCTTTTCCAAAATAACCAACGTCCGCATCACGCCTTCCGCATGTGCCGCCCTTAATTCGTCATGGGTCAAATCCGTTCGCACTCGCTCATCTACTGCATCATGACATGCGGAACAGGCAAACGCGCCCAATAGGTCGGACGGCTTAATCCCCATGCCGCAAGTTCCAGCCAAACGGTAATGCGCGAAAACCGTCGTTTCCGGATCATGATTGCAAATGCCCGGGAAACGTATCTGGCAACGCTCGCCGCGTGCCGACTGCGTAATCTTGCTCATCCGCCCATCTCCATCATCTCCATAGCCGCCCGTTCTGCGGCCTCCTCCGACTCAAACTTCGACGACAGCATCATGTTCCAAGCCACCTGAAAGCAGTCCCGGTAAAACCGGTTGAACTCCTCCTGACCCATACTGTGGAAGCTGATGCTTTTCGCCTCCTTGCGGTAGCCGTCCGGCGTCTCGTAAACATCGAAATACCCAGCCTCAATCGTCAGCCACTTGCGGAAAGCTTCCATACTTTGCAGCACCGCGCCGATTCTCTCGCCCCGCTTTACCGCCACCATCCGTACAAACTCGTCGGCAAACTCCAAAAACAGCCCGCCGCTCGAATGCATGGCCTCAAGCCGCCGCGCGAAACCGCTAATCAGCTTCTGCTCCCCGTCCGTCACCAGCCCGCCCGACGGCACCCAGTATTCATACGCCAAAGGCAAAAGCCCGCCGAAAAACAGCTTGTGGTGCTGATAACTGCGGTTGCCCATCTGCTTGATTTCCACCTTCAACTGCCGGCCGGCGGCATAATCCCGCAACAGTTCCGCATCGTAGGCCGTCGCCGGTGCAAGCGTTCCCGCCGGCGTTTTCACCACCGCAACATTGACCGCCATTTCAAATCCTTTCCCGTTCTAATTAGTCAGCGTGCATTGTTCGCCTTTGGCGGCTTTGCGTATCGCGCTCATAACCAAACCTTGCCAAGGTAAGCAAAAATCATCAACGCCCACCAAGTCAGCAGTGAAGCCGCCAAATACAAGTACGGGTAATTTATTTTCAAAATGGTTTTGGCTTTATATTTATTCTCATCCACCTTTCTGTATATGACCGTAAGCCCATTATCTCCATAGGCTTTTTTCAGATATACCGTGAAGCAGATCATTTTGAAGGCGATATGCAAAAACACCAAAGCCGATACAAAAAACATTAATTCAAACACTCTTCCAACTCCTCTATCTCCACCGCCAAACCGCCGCCTGCTACCGGCTCGCTGTCATATTCCGCGGCAATGCGCCGCACCTGCCTGTCGTTGTGATAGGCAACGCCGTGAAGCGGGTCCAGCGGAACCTTCAGGGCGTTGTCCAAATCGATAACCGTTTTGTTTGCACCGCCGTCTTTGTTTGCTTTTGGAATCAGCCGCAGGCACACTGCCACACTGCCCTCAGACGGCACCGCGCCCGCTTCTTGCGCGATACGGCGAACGACGGACTTATACGCCGCCGCTTCCGCGCTCCTGACCGCCCTGTTGCGCCAAATCCGCCAATAGCGGTTTGCCGATACGGGGTAAGGCAGGATAAGGCGCATCACGCGCATTCCCTTGCCGATTGCGTCCACAAGCCGATGCCCAATATCGGGCAGGCGGCGCGTGCGGCGCGGATGTGTTCGTGCAGCCTTGCGGCCGTCATCGCCCCGTATTCCGGCCACACAGTGTCGGCTTTCTCTGCCGCGCGTTTTTCCAAACGCTTTTGTTTGGCTTCCTTGTTGCGGCAGGTTTTGCACGAGTTGTAATAATAGATTTTCACGCCCTTGCACTGGATGGCCTTAAACCCCTCCTCCAGCGACTTGGTTTCGCCGCACGTTTTGCAGGTACGCATTTCGGTTTTTTCCGCCGCCATTTTTTGCCTTTCGTTTTTTCAAATGCCGAATCCCAAGTCGCCGTCGTCGTCTTTGCCATTGCGCTTGCGGCGCAAAACCGCATCGGCGGCTTCTACCAACAGCCACATCGCCAAAGTCGCCGCGCCGCCGAACGACAGCGCGATGATAATTTTCAACAGGGTATCCATTGTTTTATTTCCTTTCGGGGTTTGGGGTGTTTTCAGACGGCATCGGGCTTTCAGACGGCATTTTCTTCAACAGGTCTTTGACGCAGGCGATTGCCCAGCTGATATTGTCTTCTGTGCAATCTGTGGCGGCATAAAGAATCGCGTTCATCGCCGCGTGGGTGTCCATGTCGAAGTCAGTAAGGCACAACTTTTCGTACATTTCGCAGTACTTTTTGCATTTTAATTTCTTAAACTTCGGCGCATCGTTGCGCTGCCGCTCCAAGTACCAAACCGCCTTTTCCAAGTCTTCGCGGCCGTTTTTCTCTTTGTGCCGCCAAATGTATTTGAAGGCGTTGCCCAAATTGAAATTGAGGTGCTGCGTAAACTCAATGCACTCGTGGGCGTGTTGCCGGTAGTGGCTCGGGTTGATGTTGTCTTTCATCCTGCTTCCTTGTTAAAAGTGACTTACAATGTGTTTTATTAAATCTTCAGGAATTGATGACCGCACGATATGACGGCTTCCTTTCCATGCGCTAAATGCGAATTTCGCACGTTTCGTCTGCTTTAAGTTCATCGCTACGCCTGAAGCAAAACCAGTTCTTTTAAGCGGGAAATCATCGCTATATGCGGCATAGCAGGCTACGTTCTTAACAAAACTCAATCCCTCACGCTCCAACTTGTCAAAAATCATTGATGATTGAGGATTCTCGATAACAAACGGGATTCCCAAAGCCTTGACCAATTCAGCCGTGAATAACGCTGTTAAATCGCCGTTCACTCCCTTTCTCAAATATCTGGAATAAACAGCAGGAATTTCAGGTGCGTTACGCTCAACCAATTTACGGACTGACACATACGGGTGTTTTTTCCAGTTTTGAAAAGTTCGTAATGCCAGGCTGTTTTTATCTCGATACGCGTTTCCGTTATCGCCTGCGGTTGAGAAGCTCCAAGATTCACACGGCGGGCTTGCCATTAATAAATCGAACGGCTCTTTTTTGTGCATATCGACCAGCTTTTTAATATTCCTCAGGTCGGATAAATCCATCACAATATCGGCGTTGCCAATCCCTACCGACACCACATCATGCTCAGGCAGTGCCTTTTTTACGCTTCCGTTCCCGTCGTCGAACAAAGCTAAAATTCTCATTTCTTCATTTCCTTTTGTTGCGCTATTCTTCAAACTTTTCGCGCCGTTTTCTCATTGCCGCCTCTGATGCCGTCTGAAATGCGCCGGTAGCGCACGGATTTGCTCGCGGGTAGTAGGTCGCTTTTTCTTCCGCATTNCGCGCCTTTTGGCATTTCGCAAAACCGTGCATCTGCGGTGTCCAGTTGGGTTTTAAAATCCGCGTACTTGCAGCGGAAGCAGGTTTCACGCATTTACCGGTCTCCTGCACTAGACACTGTAAGGGTCATATTCATCATGTTTTGGGGCTTGCCATGCCAAATCAGGCTCTTCCTCGAACTTCATAAATTGCCCTTTCCAGCCGCAAACCACCGTTCCCATTTCGCCGTCCCGGTTTTTAGCGATAATCAGCTCGGCAATACCCGGATTCTCGTTTCTGTCGTAGTAGCTTTCGCGGTGCGGCATAATGATGATGTTTGCGTCTTGCTCGACGCTGCCGCTGCCGCGTATGTCTGCCATTTTTGGGCGTTTATCAGCCTGTTTTGTATTCCACCTGTTCAACTGGGCCACCAAGACGACGGGGATATTCAGCTCTACCGCCAAGTTTTTCAGATGGCGCGATATATTCCCTAGCTCTGTCACTTCGTCCTTCCCTGCCCTTGGCATGATGTGCAGATGATCGACAACCAACAAATCCAAGCCGGTTGTGAGTTTTTTCTCTTTTGCCAAAAAGCAAAGCTCGTCAACGTTGAGCAGGTCGCAGTTCACGTCAAACTTCCAGTTATTCACTTGGCTGACGTAAATCGGCATATTGGCGTAATCGCTTTCCGTCAGATTGCCGGTTTTCAGGTTCTGCATAGGGATATTGCATTCCGCCGCCATGCCGCGCCTTGCCAGCTCTACCGCGCTCATTTCGTAGCTTTGGAAATGAACCGCCTTGCCTTGCTTCAGCGCGAATCGCGCAATGTTTTCCGCCAAAACCGTTTTACCCATAGACGGACGCGCTGCAATCACAATCAAGTTCCCATCAGGCAAGCCGCCGGTCATCTCGTCCAACTTCATCAAGCCGGTAGGCAATCCGAAACGCACACCGTCAAGCCTTTTGTCTAAATCGCCAATCAAATCTTCAACGGTTTCGGTAAAGCTCTTGGTTTCACGCTTTACTGCGTCTTTGCCGACTGCCGCCAATTCATCCGCCGCCTTAGACAGCTTTTCTGCGACCGTCCCGCCGTCTTTGGAAACCGCGATTTTTTCAATAGCCGCCGAAACCTTCAGCAAACCACGCTCGACAAACCTGTCGTTCACAATCTCAACGTACCGGCTGATGTTCTTCGCGCTTGGGGTGTTTTTGTGCAGGTCTATCAGGTAAGCCAAGCCGCCCGCGTTTTCTGCCTCCCCTCTTGCTTCCAGCTTGTCGTTCAGCGTGATGATGTCGATAGGTTCATTCGCCGCCGCCATATCCAGCAACGCGCGGAAAATAATCCTGTGTTGCGCCTGGTAAAACTTTTCAGGGGTCAGGATTGCGCACCGCGTAATCGCCGTCGGTTCAATCAAGATGCCACCCAAAATGTTCTGTTCCGCCTCCACGCTAGCCAGTGATTGGACGGCTTCCATTTCCTCGATTTGGTTCATGCTCTTCCCCTTGCTGCCTAGTTCGTTTTAGGCGGATGCCATTCAAGAATTTTGACGAAATTGCCCGCCTTGAAAATCCAATCGAAGTTGACCGCGAAGCCTGTTTGGTTCTCGCCCATCCAAAACGGATTCATCGCCACTTTCCAGAAGAAACCGGCAAACCAAGCCAAACCGGTTTCCTTGTCCACAAACCTCACTTTGCCGTTCGGTGCCGCCGTTCCCAGCATCTCGCACCAGCGATTGACAATCGCCCGTTTGCGCGTGTCGTTCAGGACTTGAACACTTGGCAGGCGGCCGCCTAAAACTTCGTTGTACAGATCAGCGATTTCCTGAAGCGGCACACCGTCGGATTTGCGGCGGCGCGGAACATTCGCATTTTTCGGTTTTCCCGAAAGACTGCCGTTGCCGTTGCTGTCGCTTTTGGTCTTCAGCGAAGTTGGTTCATCGCTTCCCCGCTCACACGTTTCCGCGTCAGCGGAAACAAACGCGTCAGCGTTCAAACCGCCTTTGCCGTTTTCGGCGTTTGGGGGTAAGGGGGTATATACTGCTAAATCTTCTGTTAAATCTTCTGTTCTTATAACGGCTGTTGATTCCCCACCCCCCGAATGTTGATTTTGAAGTTCGGGGCTGTTGATATTGCATTTCGGGGCTGTTGATTCCTCACTCCCCGAATGTTGCAACATCAAATCATCAAAAGCGTCTAAATTCAGTTTGTAGTAAATGCGGTGTTCAATTCGTTTTTCAGTCTCAATCAATACACCGCGTTCTCTCAGCTTTGCCCGTGCCGTTCTTTGTTCCTGAACGGATAGCCCGGTTTCAATTTCAATTTCTTCCGCTGTTCGGTAAATGCCTAATTCATACTGCGTCTTATCGTTCCAGTAGAAGAAATGCCCGAATAATATTGCCGCATTTACACCGCCCAAAGGCTTTGCCAATTTCGGGTAATACGCGATTGGTCTGCCTGCCACTCTCAAACTTTCAGACGGCTTCATCATCAACCCCTCTCACTTCTTCGACCCACCTGTCCAACGCTTCCCGTGCCTTGCCCACGTCTTCTGCCTGCATATAAGCCAACACCAGCAAGCGGGCTTCGCGTATTCTTTGTTCCTGGCTCATGGTTCAATTCCTGACTTTGCGATTGAGTAATGAGCAACGGGATTTTTACAGTTGCCGACCTTGAATTTAGGCTTGTTGAAAACAAAGCCCCTGCTTTCCAAGTCGGTTATTCGTGCCGCAAGCTGCGTTATCTTCAGATTCTGATAAGCCTCAAGGGATGTGATGTATCCCTTGTTACGGATGTAATCGACAATTTGTTTGCATTGGGTCTTTTTATCGTTCATAATCTCAACTCCTTCAACGTGGCTAGAACAGCCACATTTCACCCGTCATCCCCGACGGGCTTTTTTATTTGGGTTGGTCGTCTGCTAATTCCGGCCAGATTAAATGCCAGTTATCAGGAAACATTTCTTTTCGTGTTACCCTTCCGTTTGTTGACTTTTCAATCAACGCCGCCGACTGAATTGGGACAGGCTTCAATCCTTTAGCAATCTGATGGATAAAAGACGGGGAAATCCCTGTTTTCCGTGCTAAATCAGACTGATTACCGCGTATTGCGCAATAATCTCTTAAATTCATTCCGACCTCTGTTAAATCAATTTAGCGTGAGTATAGCATAGCTAAATATAAAATAGTAGCATTGATAAATATAGCTATGCTTTATATTTATATTCATTTGACGGAGGGATGACATGAACCGAGTAGATAGAATTAAAAATCTGATAGCTGGCAGGTTTAACGGCAATCAAGCTGAGTTTTCTCGGGCAATCAACAAGGCGCCGGCACAAATAAACCAATGGCTTAATGGATACAGGAATATTGGGGACGGCGTAGCCGCACAAATTGAAACCGCGCTTGGATTGCCGCGCGGATGGATGGATGGAAAAGATGATCCGGGCACCCCGACCATGCCGCTCATCAACCCAGACCTCCCCCACGAAGTCAAAGACATCCACCGCCCGATGACGTGGAGCAGCAACGACCCGCTGCCCGACGATGATTATATTTTCGTCCCCTACCTCAAAGAGAGCTGCTTCAAAGGCGGGGCAGGCGCGTTTGAGATTCCCGATTACAACGGCTACCGCCTGCCGTTCGGCAAATCCACGCTCAAACGCAAAGGCATCAATCCCGACAACGTGTTTTGCTGCACCCTGACCGGCGACAGCATGGAGGAAAAAATCGCAGAAGACGCGGCAATCGCCGTAGATACGGGCGAAACCACTATACGGGACGGTAAAATATATGCTTTCGCGCAAGACGGGATGTTCCGCGTGAAGTACCTGATACGGCAGCCCGGCAACAGCGTGCTGATACGCAGCCACAACAGCGGCTTCTATCCCGACGAAACCGCCCCTTTAGACAGCCTGACCGTTATCGGCAGGGTATTTTGGTGGAGCGTGCTGGATTGACAAATTCCTCCCGGGAAATATCAAAAAGTCAGATTTATAGATTTACACAAAGTGTAAATTTCATAGGATAAAGAAAAGAAATGTTGCAGATACAGACAATAATGGATCGTGCGGAGCAAGGTATTACCTCGCCGTTCATCTGTATGGCGGAGAATGGTCTGGAATATTTCGTTAAAGGGCTGCACGCCACCCGTGCAAGCCAAATAAACGAATGGATAGGCGGAAACATGGCGCAGGCTTTAGGCTTGCCCGTTGCTCCGTTTGAGCTGTTGGAAGTCGGAGAAGAGCTGTACGAAGAATTGCCCGCAAAGATGAAAGAAATCGGCAAAGGCATCTGTTTCGGCTCACTGGCACAAAAAGGCTATGCGTTACTGGAGCCTGCGGACATCCCGCGAATCGATACAGTCATGCAGCGGCAAATCGCCGCTTTCGATTGGTTTGTCCGTAATGAAGACAGAACAGTCGGCAACCCTAACCTTTTGTATAGAAATTGCAACAATTCCTTGATTGTTATTGATCATAACTGCGCCTTCGACACCGGCTTCAATCCAAATAACTTTCTGCAAAATCATATTTTCTCATCGGCATTTAGACAGATTTTGGAAGACTGGGTGCTTCGGGAAGAGATGGAATTATGGCTGAAAAGCGCATTGCCCGCCTACAGAAAAGCGTGGGATAATCTGCCGCCGGAGTGGGCATGGGCAAACGAAGAGTGCGACCTGCCCGCCGCCTATAACCGCAGCCACACCGACGAGACTGTCCGACGCATCGATAACGGAACACTTTGGAGTATCTCATGAACCAATATGCTATGCGTTTTGCCGTCATACGGTTTATGCCCTATGTCCAAACGCGCGAATTTGCCAACATCGGCATCATCATAACCCATCCCAAAAGCGGCTACTTCGACTTTAAAATCGAACAGCGTTACAGCAGATTGAGCCGTTTTTTCCGCCACTTCGATTCGTCCGTCTATAAAGCGGCGACCCGTGCCTTTGCAGAAGAATTACAGCGGATTGGGAAATTGGCGGCATACTCCACGCCCGATCAGATACGCGCCATGCTCGACCATTTGACCCGCCCGAGGGAAGCCCTGATTATGGCTGCCCAACCGGGTGTAACTGTTGCTGCCGACAGGGAGCAGGAACTGAACCGTCTGTTTGATTATTATGTCGCCCACAGCTTCGCCAAAAACCAACCCGAAGCAGAACTTACCCGACAAATACAGGCAATGTTAAAGCCGCTTCAGACGGCATACCCCTTCAAAGAAAGCACAATTGGCGATCCGTCAGGCTTTCACGCCTCCATCCCCTTGGTGCAAAAGGCGGAAAACGGCGAAATACGGAAAATCATCAAGCCTATATATTTCGGACAGAAAGACCCTGCCGACATCTATTACAAGTCTGATAAGTGGATTGCCAGCATAAAACGGTTGCGGCGCGGCGGATACATCGACCGCTCTGAAATATTGTTTGCCTACGAACCGCCGGAGCGTCCCGACAAGGCACAAGAAAAGGCATTGCTTGACGTATTGGGCGACCTGAAGGAACAGAGCATACAGCTTGCCGATAACCGAAACGACGGCAAAATCATCAGAAACTTTGCCTGCGGCTAACAGCCCTCAAGACCGCCCGCATTATGCGGGCTTTTTCACGCCCTGCCGAACCTGAAAACAACACAAAACTGACAAAGCCGCCTTAATAGGCGGTTTTTTGTGCCTGCGAAATCTCAAAAATAAATTCTTTTAATAATCAAAAATATAGCAAAGTATAGCAAAATAAGTATAGCTTTGCTATTGATTTATTATTTAGCTTTGCTATACTACACCCATCGAAACAAACAACCCTTTGGAAAACAAACCGCCCGAAAGCTATATCTGCCAAGACGGGGATAGCACAAAGCGATGAAGTATAGCACTTCAAAGTGGGGCAACGGCACGGCGAAACAGTGAATGCTACGGGCGGTTTTCTCAAACGGAAAGGAAACAAAAATGGCATTAGGCAGCAGAGAATCGGACACCCTATTTAACCCGATATCGAACATGACCGAGAAAGAAAAAAGAGCATACCTATCAAAACAAGAACAAGTCAGACAGCGGAATATAGAACTTACTAGAGCGGAAGAAGAAGCCGAGCAGCAGGCAGACGCCGGAAAGATAAAAACCGCCGCACAACTTCTCAAACGCTTCAGACGGCATGAAATGGACGCATCAGAGCTGGATGACTGCATCAAAAAACTGCTTCAAGGCACGCAAGGCTACTGGTACACCGGAAGCATAAGCAATCCTCATCATATAGACAGTTTGGCTAATGCCTGATAGCAGCCGCGCCGTTAGTCGGAGAGTGGGCGCGGCGGCGGTTTTCCAGATTTCAGCCGCAAATAACCCCGACAGCGTGCGGTTTGTACACATCCTTTACAGACGCGGCACGCAATTTGAAACCTTTGAAACCAAGGAGACGGAAATGAAGGCAGTGAATGTTGTATTTAAGTTGGCGGTATTGCTGGCGGTATTGGCGGCGGGTGGCGGCGGTGGCTTCAGCCGAGGCGGCGGCGCGGTAAGGCAAAAGCCCGCCGATATTGCGGCAATGCGTATGGCGTTGGCTCAAAAGCAGGCGGAAGTTGACGAATTGAGCGCGCAGGTTTGGCTGGAAGAGCGGCATCTGAATGCGGAAGAGGAAGTCGATTACCGATGGGTACACGGCGATGCAGAAGTGCCGGAGGAGAAAGAATGAGCTTCCATCCCGAAACCGCTTATAACGGCAGCAGAGAAATAGAGCCGCACAGACCAAGCCCTGAAGAAATTAAATATTGGCAAAGCCTATACGCAGAAACCGCCGAAACACGGCGGATGACCGAAAAACAGGCAGAAGACCACATTAAAAGCATTATCAGATAAAGGAGAGGCAAATGAGCATATCTGTATTTATATTAGGCGAAAGCGGCACAGGTAAAAGCGCATCCATGCGCAACCTATTCCCCACTGATATATGCCTGATACAAGCAGTAGGCAAACCCCTGCCGTTTCAACCCAAAGGCTGGGCAACCGCCGCGCGTAAAAGTGAAAAAGGAAAACTCGTAAAAACTGGGGAGGCCGGAAACATATTCATTACCGATGAAGCGGAACATATCTGCACCATACTTGAGCGAACAACTAAAGACATCATCATTATCGACGACTTCCAGTATGTTATGGCGAATGAATTTATGCGCGGTGTAACAGTGGAAGCAAAAGGTAACGAGCAGTTCATGAAGTTCAACCGAATTGCACACACCGCATGGCGCATCATCAATACCGCCAACAGCCTGCCCGAACACAAGCGCGTTTATATCCTAAGCCACACCCAAACCGACGACTACGGCAAAACAAAAGCCAAAACCATAGGCAAGCTGTTGGACGACAAAATCACACTGGAAGGCTTATTTACCATCGTTTTAAGGACGCAGGCCGCCAACGGACACTACACCTTTCAAACCCAAAACAACGGCAGCGACACCGTAAAAAGCCCGATGGGACTTTTTGAAAGCGTGCAAATACCCAACGACCTTGCACAAATCGACGTGCAAATCTGCAACTACTACAACATCCCATTGAAAGGAAATCAAGATGTTCAAACTCAGTAAAAAAGACGCAATCGCCTACGATAACCGCAGCAACTACATCAACGAAGCAGGCAAGTATATCTGCACAATTGAAAGTGCCGTTTTCCATATCGGTAACAACAAAAACGGCAAAAGCGAAAACCTCCGCCTGTCCGTAAAGGACGGCCAAAATCGCAAAGCCACTTTCTTCATCAACACCAGCTACGCCAACGGCACAATAAACGAAGGCGGCTTGAAAACCATCAGCGCAATTCTCGCCTGTTTGCGCGAACATGATACAGGCGAAGCCGTATCCGCCTCCGTTAAAGAGTACAACAGCGAAACCAAACAGGATGAAGTGGTAATTCGCGACTGCTTCACCAAACTGCACGGGCGCGCATTAGGGATAGTCGTTCAAATGATTCATGAAGACGACCGCGATAATCCCACCGCAAGCCTGTACAGCGTCTTTGAGGCGACCACCGAACTGAGCGCAGGCGAAATCATGCGCGGCGAAACCCAACCGGCACAGCTTGGCAAAATCATGGCTTATATCGCAAACAAACCACTTGTTGATAAACGCAAGAACAGTCCTGTACCGCCTCAACCGACACGACAACCGGCACAGTACCAAACCGCACAAACCGCGCCGGTTGAAGATATTGACGACGACATCCCATTCTAACCAAGCACAGGCCGTCTGAATTTGGGCGGCCTATAAAAAGGACATTGTATGAATATTACACTCTACCAATGCGCAGCAGACGTACAGGCAGCACTTGATTACTACTTCGACAGCGAAACCGAGCGCGAAGACACGTTGGAAGCCGTTATCGGGCAGTTCGAGACCAAAGCCCAATCCGTTATTGCTTATATTAAAAACCAAGAAATCACGGAAAAAATGCTTGATGAACACATCAAGCAGATGACCGGGAAGCTCAAGGCGGCAAAAGCGCGAAATCAAAGCCTGAAAGACTACTTGGCGCGCAATATGCAAGCGGCGGGTATTACCGAGATCAAAGCGGATGACGGCACTTTTAAAGCCTCGTTCAGAAAATCCAAAGCCGTCGAGATCTTAGACGAAGCACAAATCCCTACCGAATTTATGCGTGAGACCGTCAAAATCGAACCGGACAAAACCGCCATCACAAAAGCGATTGAAAGCGGTCGGGAAGTAGCAGGCGCGAAGATTGAAGAGCGTCAGAATTTGCAGATTAGATAAACCGTAGAAGATGTTAACGACAGCATCCCATTTTGAGTTAAGGAGTAAAGAATGAGTTATTTGAAAGATGTAAAAAACGCATTAAGGGTAATAGATAACTTATGCAAAGAAGCGTTAAAAGATCCTGAATCGTTAAATGATTACATAGACGAAATTAGGGATAAGGTAGACGAAGCGGATACATCTTTGAAATTTCTAAAGGATGTCATAAATAATGGTATTAGCGATTTAAAAAATGTAATTGAGGTGTTTGAAGATGGCGTTTGATATTAATGGAACAAGACATGAACTATCAATTTAAATTCGGCGACCTCGTGAGAGATACAGCTTTATGATTGGGCATTGAGAGAACGGCATCAAAAAATCGAGAAAACAAAATGCAAACAGTAGCAACAAAACCGACGGCAAAACAGATGCTTGCCGCCAAGCGGGCAGCGAAGAAATCAGCTCAGCAAGAACGTGCCATGAAACGCGCCGGAACAGTCAAAAACGTTGACCGAAACCGCCTATCCACCTCATCAAAAGCGCAAAAAAAGAACATCGCCGAGATGTTGTCAGGCGAGAAAGTATCAGAAGACGAAGCCCTGACGTGCAGCATTATGATGTGGCTGTCCCTGCAAGATATGCGCTATGCCTGCAATCAGGAATTAATCAACTTCGCCGAGCATATCATCAAACAGGTGCAACGCTTGGGCTTGTACTGCAACACAGACGACCCCGCGAATGAGAAAAGCGTGGAGTTTGCCTGCCGTGAAGCATCGCAAGCGGTCGCGCAATGGGCTAAAGATTTTGACGACCTTAGCCCGAATCAGCGTCAAATCGTGTTGCGTCCATTATCAAATCTGTTCGCCGCGTATGAAGCGTTTTTTGAAAGATGCGCCAGCACGGCTAATCGCCGAAGTATCGACATACTCATTGGCCGTCCGAGTTGCCAAGAAAGCCATGACGTTTTTAGAGCTTGATGGCGAACTGATTTCGGCGGTTGACAAAGTCATCAACGGTGCGGATTCACGCGCGCAAGCACGCCGCCTGAAAATGCCCTACGCGGAATTTTCAGACCGAATCCTACACGCCGCGAACCTGCTTTACGATGTAGGCATGCAAGCGGATAAGGAGCTTTCGGCGATGTACGGCAAGCCGCTGAATCCCGTGCGTCCCCAGCGAATAAGCGACGTACGCCAGCCTATGATGAAAATGCTTACATCAAACAAAGGCGGTGCGTTGATTCAAGCCGTAAAAGACTCAGAAGACATCATCCGACATTGCGACAACGGCACGGGCTTCAGTTGTTTCAACTGGACTAAGCATTTCAAGCGGGCGGCAAATCTGATCGGATTAATGAAACAGGAAGATTTATTATTAAAGGCTTAATAGCCGTAATCATGATTTTTGAGTGGAATAAAAATGAAAGTACTAGATCCATGTTGCGGTAGTCGCATGATGTATTTTGACAAGCAAGACCAACGAGTTTTATTTGGAGACGTAAGGGGAGAACAGCATTACCTTAAAGACCGCGATTCAATTCGGCACTTAGAGGTAAAGCCGGATATCAAAATGGACTTTACAAAACTGCCATTTGATGATGAGAGTTTCCGTCTTGTAGTTTTCGACCCACCGCATTTGGTACGTGCAGGAAAAAATTCGTGGTTGGCCAAGAAGTACGGGAAGCTTGGTGAAGATTGGCGCGACGACCTCAGCAAAGGCTTCGCAGAATGTTTCCGCGTGCTCAAACCCGGCGGCGTGCTGATTTTTAAGTGGAACGAAGACCAAATCAAAGTACCGCAGATTTTGACACTTACCCCGAACAAACCCCTGTTCGGGCATCCCACCGGCCGCCACGGCAGAACGCATTGGTTTACCTTCATGAAGGAGGCTACCTGAAATGCGCTACGGCAGTCTGTGTAGCGGCATCGAAGCCGCATCCGTGGCGTGGGAACCGTTGGGCTGGCAGCCCGCTTGGTTTGCCGAAATCGAGCCGTTTCCGTGCGCGGTGCTCGCCCACCATTGGCCGCACGTCCACAACCACGGCGATATGACGCAGCTGGTCGGCAAAATCCTCAACGGCAGCGTTGAAGCCCCAGATGTTTTGGTCGGCGGCACGCCCTGCCAAGCCTTTTCTGTTGCCGGGTTGCGCGGCAGTTTGGACGACGAGCGCGGCAATTTAACCTTAGTCTTGATTAGGATATTAGATGCAATTGACTTTATTCGCGCCCGAAACGGGCAGCCGCCCTGCATCCTCGTCTGGGAAAACGTGCCGGGCGTGCTCAATACCAAAGACAACGCCTTCGGCTGTTTTTTGGGCGGGCTGGCCGGAGAAAGCCTACCGCTTGAGCCGGCAGGGCAGAAATGGACGAACGCAGGTTGTGTGCTTGGACACAAACGCCGCATCGCGTGGCGCATCCTTGACGCACAATATTTCGGAGTACCCCAACGCCGCCGCCGCGTCTTCCTTGTCGCAAGTGCTGGAAACGCAGACCCCGCAGAAATACTTTTTGAGCGACACGTCCAAGCAGGGCATCCTGCAGCGGGCGCAGAGACATGGCAAAACCCTGCCGCCGCTGCTCCTGCAGGCTCTCACTGGGACGATCCAACCAACCCCCACCCAACCTTAAACCAAAGCGGCAGCGGCGGCATTATCGGGCAGAGTAACCAGGAGATATTCAGCCAGCGCGGCGGTGGCCTGATACCCGTGAGGATGCGCGGCTTTGGCGACTATGTCCAAGACAACACCGTCAGCACCGTCAAAGCCCGCGACCACAAGGATGCTACCGACCTAATCGTCGTCAATGGACGGCAAGCCCCCTGCGTATCGGACAAGGCTTTTACGCTTGACTGCCAGCACAACGGTAATACCAATGTTGTCTGCATCCACGGCAATACCATAGGCAGGCAGCTTCATAACGGCGGTAACGGCACGGGCGCGACACAGGACGGTACAAACTACACCCTAACCACGACCGGCCGCCACGCCGTTTCAGACGGCTTGCAGGTGCGCCGCCTGACCCCCGCCGAATGCGAACGCCTGCAAGGCTTCCCCGACAACCACACGCAAATCCCGTGGCGCGGCAAACCCGCCGCCGACTGCCCGGACAGTCCGCGCTACAAAGCAATCGGCAACAGCATGGCCGTTCCCGTGATGCGTTGGATTGGGGAAAGGATATGCCGAATGAAAGACACAATTGCTGCAATACTGATCGCCGCATGCTGAACACGCGCCAAGCCGTAAAAAAGCAGAAACTCAGACAAATCAGAATCAACCAAGGACAGAGACATGTCAAAGATGCCGACAGAAACCAGATTAATGCTGATCCACGGCAATACCCACATCCCACTGGAAACCGTGGCAAAAGAATATTTGAACCTCAGCCCCGAAGTGGCACGAAGAAAGGCAAGTGCACAAAGTTTACCGTGGCCGGTAATCTCAGCAGATGGAAACAAGAAAAGCCCCAAATTTGTAAGCGTATCAGCCTTAGCTGAATGGCTCGACCAAATCGAAAGCAAGGCGAAAGACGAATGGGCAAGGGTACGAAATTAAAAAATGCCGTCTGAACTTGACGCAAATGCGCGGTTTGGCAAAAAAAACCGCCTGAACCACGGTTCAGACGGCATAGGCACTGTATAGGAAATAGAGGTTTAAGAAAGGGAAATATTCAGTTTCTTGCCCAGTTTGGCGGCTGCCTGAGATATTGGCAGTTTTAAAATGATTGCGGGAGATTGTTGGATTGGATATAGTGTAAATTTACCATAACTACATGAAATAACGCTATATTATGTTCTCATTCTTTACGGTTAAAGCCAAGAATACAAAAGAAAAAGTGCTGTTGGAAATTGACGAGTTAGAGAAAGTGTTAAAACTTTCCAAGAAACTGACCAATAAGCAAATTGGGAGATTGGCTAAATACTTGCGGAAACACCCGCCTGCTGAACGGTACAACCTGATTTCTGCCGATATTCAGCAGGCGTTGGCAACCGATGAAACCATTCCTAGCGATTTTAATGTTAAATCGATTCAGGTAGAAATGAGGATTGCCAATTTTCGTGCCAGGGAAATGGTAAGTCGGGAGAAAAGCAAAAAGGCAGGGATTACACATGTCTCTATTACCTTCACACCGGATATGGAATATTGTGAAACAGCACAACAATACCGCAAAAAATATGATGGCAAGGTCGTGAAACTGGGAAATGCCCCAATATTTCCGCTGATTACCTGCTATAACTGCAATAATTGCACTAGATTTGTATTGGTGAAACCACTTATCAAAGGATTTGATTATTGAGCAACCAAACCCCTTGCATTCGCATGGGGTTTTGTTTTATATTCCCACTCACGAGGCGTCGAAAACCTCTTCCTACACGGCATTCACCCCGTCAGCGTGAATTTTTTACGTCCATAGTTTCCTTGCCTGGTTGTTTGTTTCGATAGCACAACCGAAGTTTCCTATGGCCGCGAGGGTTGTGAATACAATACCTGCTTCGGCAGGGAATAAGCACGGCTCTTGTAGGGAGTTTTCGAACCTCGCGGCCGCCTATTTCGGGCAACTTCGAAAACAACCTACAGGAAANTATCATGAATACTAATTTCTCTTTGTCTTTTCACAACGTCGATTTTGATATTACCGACATCCACGGCCAGCCTTGGTTAAGGAGCTTCCAGATTGGAAGTGCCTTAGGTTATAAAAATCCATCATCAGATATGGCAAAACTTTATGACCGCAACGCTGACGAATTTACCGACAGCATGACCCAAGTTATCGAACTGCCCACCGCAGGCGGCAAACAGCAGGTGCGTGTATTCAGCCTGCGCGGCTGCCACCTGCTCGGCATGTTGGCACGAACCAAAGTGGCCAAAGAGTTCCGCCGTTAGGTGCTGGATGTATTGGAAGAAACTTTACTTAACAGCAAAGTTTCAGACGGCCCCGCCGCCAAAACCACCGCCGACGACCGCACCCCTCTGCGGCAGGCCGTCGCCGCGCTTGTCGGACGCAAAGGCATAGACTACTCCTCCGCGTACAGTATGATACACCAACGCTTCAACGTCGAAGCCATCGAAGACATCCCCGCCGAGAAGCTGCCCGAAGCCGTCGCCTATGCCCACGCGCTAACCCTGCACACGGGATTGGTCGGCGAAGTCCTCGACGCCGAGCCTGCCCCCGCACCGTTCGACGACCTCGACGTCGCCCATCTGCTGCTGCACGCGCAGGACATCCGCCTCTTCATCCGCCACTACCTGCCCGCCTTCGAGAATTTGGGCATCGACAAGGGCGGCGCATTGTGGAGCTACGTCCATGACACCGCACCCGTCTTCAACCGCGTCCGCACCGCAGTCCTGCCGCGCCTGAAAGACCAATGGCTGCAACGGCAGATTATGAAAACCGCAGGCGTTTGAGGCGCAGGGGGGGGATTACCCCCTGCCCGAAATCCGCAACCTGTCGTCGGTTTGACGCGCGGGTAACAACAATGCCGTCTGAAGTTCAGACGGCATTTTCTCTCAGGCGAAGAAAGAACGGTCAGGCTGTTCAGCCCGAACAATCCCATCCGCCTCTTGCAGAGCATCCATCATCTCCAGCACCGGCGGCCTTGCCCGAAGATTAGTGTATCGCCGCATACTCTCCCAATCACCATGAAGCGTGAACTGCTGCATCACCGGAATCGACAAACCCTTTTCAGCCAACCTTGTCGCACCCTCATGGCGCAAATCATGAAACCGCAGATCCTCAATCTTCAGTTCACGACACGCACGCTGCCACAAAGCACCGACGCTTCTGCCCTTATAACCACCAAGAAACAAGTCGCCATCGTGCACATTCATTTGCCGCACAACCTCAGGAGAGCGCATCAAATTAATCACAGCCATTGCCTCATCCGATACCATAAAAGCCTTGTCATTGCCCTTACTGCCTCTTGGATTTTTCAAATCCCTCACAAGCCAAAGACGGTTTGCCTCATCAAAATCAGACCAGCGCAATCGCGCAATCTCATCAAGACGGCGGCAGGAATAAATCGCAAACCACATGATCAAGTGCATCGGCAGACGTTTCGGATTGACAACCACACGCCTCCAAACCCTCAAGAAATAAACCGTTAACTTCAAAAGCTCATCATTATTAGGCAGACGATCACGCCGGCGCGCCTTGCCGATGACACGCGCCCTACGCAAACCCTCCATCGCCACATCAAGCTCAGCCCATGATACATCAAGCCCCCAAACAAAATGCGCGTGTTTAATAATCGAGCGCATATACTGCAAGTCGCCGTTAATCGTAGAAGCAACCACCGGCTTAATACCAAGTTCAGGGCAACCCTTCTGCCGGGCAAAGGCAAAAGCAGAGTAATCAGCACGCGTCAACCTGTCCAACCGCTTATCGGCTATATCAAAATTTAAAATAAAATTGATAACCCCAAGCTTTGTTTCGCTGTAACTCGTCCGAACTTCGTCCACATACCGCTTTGCAGCCTCCCTGAGCGTAGGGCATAATTCACGCTTGCCATCGTTAAAAAGCAGGTCAGGATTTGACTCAATCTCAAATTCACGCCGCTTTGCCCACTCAGTCGCAAGTGATTTTTTAGAAAAAGTACGGCTTTCCGAATATGGAGGATAGCCCTCTCTTTTCACACGCACCTGCGCCCTGTAAACAACATCACCTGACGGGTTTGTACGTTTTGTTATAGTAGCCATAATTGCACCATGCGGAATAAATATTTAATGGTGCAATTATGGTACAACAAAAGAACAGATAAAGCACAAAATAAACAGATAAAAACAGATAAAATACACAAGAGAATTTTATAAAAATTATTATAAAACAGACAAATGACTAATTTAAAAGAAAATACCAGATTGGTACTAGCCCCTATGCAAGGGTTGATAGATGATGCGATGCGCGACCTGCTGACACGGATAGGCGGCTACGACGAATGCGTCAGCGAATTTGTACGCATTACCCATACCGTGCATTCCCGCGCCACATGGTTAAAATATATCCCCGAAATTGCCAACGGAAACAAAACGTTTTCCGGCACCCCGTGCACCGTCCAGCTTTTGGGCAGCGATGCGGACAATATGGCGGAGAATGCGCTCGAAGCCGTCCGCTTCGGTGCGGACAAAATCGATTTGAACTTCGGCTGCCCCGCACCCACCGTCAACAGGCACAAAGGCGGCGCAATACTTTTAAAAGAGCCGCAACTGATATTTCATATCGTCAAAACGATGCGCGAACGTTTGCCCGCACATATTCCGCTGACGGGGAAAATGCGGCTCGGCTATGAAGACAAAAGCCCTGCTTTGGAATGCGCCTGTGCGATTGCCGAAGGGGGCGCATGCGGACTGACCGTACACGCGCGTACCAAAGCCGAGGGTTACGAACCGCCGGCGCATTGGGAATGGATAAGGAAAATCCGAGACAGCGTCGATATCCCGGTTACCGCCAACGGCGATGTTTTCAGCCTTCAGGACTATATCGGCATCAAAACAATCAGCGGCTGCAACAGCGTCATGCTGGGGCGAGGCGCGGTCATCCGCCCCGATTTAGCGCGCCAAATCAAGCAGTATGAAAGCGGCCTGCCCGTTACGGATACCGATTTTGCCGAAATTTCCAAATGGATACGGCTCTTTTTCGATTTATGCCTGGCAAAAGAGGCAAACAACAAATACCCGATCGCCCGTCTTAAGCAATGGCTGGGCATGATGAAAAAAACGTTCGACCCGGCGCAAACGCTGTTTGACCGCGTCCGAACGGTTAAGGATGCGGATGAAGTCCGCCGAATCCTGAACGCATTTGAGCATGAGATGAATGTTTGATGTCTCCCATGCTTCAAAGCAAATGCCGTCTGAAAATCTTTCAGACGGCATTTCATATCTTTATTGCTGCTTTTCTTCCGTATCCGGCGTATTTTTGTTTTTCAGCTTCGCACCCAAGCCCAAACGTCTTTCATAATCCGATTGGGGGGTATCGTCTTCCTGCATGCCGAATGCGCTGGCATTGACCCACAGCGACAGCAGCGAAACGATAAAGGCAAAAAAGCCGACTACATACCAAAACATTGCCCCTCCTGATTTGTTAAAATCATATCAAATACGGTACCGAATCTACCACAAGCCCATGGTCAAATAAATCTTCTAGCCGCATTATTTCATTCATTTACTTTGGAAATAAAAAAGGACACCTGAAAATTTTGCAAAACTTTTCAGATGCCCCGATTCGACGGATTCGAATCAACCGCCGCACGCACCGCAGCAGCCGCCCTCGCTGTGTCCGCCTTTTTTATCGTCGCCGGCAACGGGCAATTCGACTTCTTCGTTTGGTTTTTCTGCATCTTCAGGCAAGTCGTTGACTTTGATTTTAGCAGTTTCGCTCATTTCGCCACCTCGTGGAAAACAGTTTAAAAGATTCGGAAATATAGCATGTTTAACCTAAGCGTGAAAAGGGGGAGCCGCATGGAAAATGCCGTCTGAAACCGAAGGTCGGCCTTCAGACGGCATTTTACCGCCGAATCAAATATACCGGACTTCGATAATGTCGTATTCGCGCACGCCGCCCGGAGCTTGGACTTCCGCCGTATCGCCTTCTTCCTTGCCGATTAAGGCGCGGGCAATCGGTGAGCCGACATAGATTTTGCCCTGTTTGATATCGGCTTCGTCTTCGCCGACAATTTGGTAGGTAACGTGTTCTTCCGTTTCCAAATCTTCCAGCGTAACCGTCGTACCGAACACGATTTTGCCTTCGGCGTGGATTTCGGTCGGATTGATGATATGGGCAACGGAAAGTTTGTGTTCCAACTCGGAAATCCGGCCCTCGATAAAACCTTGGCGTTCTTTGGCGGCTTCGTATTCGGCGTTTTCGGACAAATCGCCGTGCGATCTGGCTTCGGCAATCGCTTCGATCACTTCGGGGCGCGCCACGCTTTTAAGCTGCTGCAATTCCTGTTTCAGCAATTCCGCACCGCGTACGGTCAGGGGGATTTTTTGCATAAAATCGTATTCTCCATGTTCCGGCACACCGGTTTGCGGCAGGAAGCATCCCGCGTACCGTCTTACTTTGTGTGTTCGGATATTAAAATAAAAACACAAGCCGCCCGGAAAATCGGCGGCTTGTCTATCGTTGAACAGCGGCTATTCTACCAAATTCTATGAAATTGGCAATCGTACCGTACCGTCCGCAAACGCCATCTGTCCGCAACAAAAGCCGAAAATATGCCGGCAAAAAAATTTTAGAAACAAAAAATTCACAAATAATAAATTTTCGGCACAAAAAACCATATTCACGGACTTTAAAACCGAAAATGCCAAACCTGAGATTTTTCAGACGGCATTTGCACCAGTATAATGCAGGCTGTTTTTATCTTTATATTTACGTTTGGCCATGACCGAATCCGTCCGCCTCCCCGCCTCCCGTCTCAAACCTTCCACCGTCGCCCTGCCCGGCTCCAAAAGCATCAGCAACCGCACCCTGCTGCTCGCCGCCTTGTCCGACAATGCTTGCGAAATCCATTCCCTGCTCAAATCCGACGATACCGACCGTATGCTCGAAGCTCTCGATAAACTCGGCGTTGGAATCGAATATCTTGCCGAAGGCCGTCTGAAAGTACACGGCACGGGCGGACGCTTCCCCAACCGTCCTGCCGATTTGTTTTTGGGCAATGCGGGCACGGCGTTCCGCCCGTTAACCGCCGCGCTGGCCGTTTTGGGCGGCGATTATCATCTGCACGGCGTGCCTCGTATGCACGAACGTCCTATCGGCGATTTGGTCGATGCGCTGCGAATTGCCGGCGCCGATGTCGAATATCTCGGCAACGAACACTATCCACCGCTTCATATCGGCGAACGCCAAGACCGCGGCGAGCGCGTGATTCCGATTAAAGGCAATGTGTCCAGCCAGTTTCTGACCGCCCTCTTGATGGCGCTGCCGCTGACCGGACAGGCATTTGAAATCCGTATGGTCGGCGAGTTGATTTCCAAGCCCTATATCGACATTACCTTGAAACTGATGGCGCAATTCGGAGTACAGGTTGCCAATGAAAACTACTGCGTCTTCAAAATTCCCGCCGATGCGCACTACCACGCGCCCGAACACTTACACGTCGAAGGCGATGCCTCCAGCGCGTCCTACTTCCTCGCAGTCGGTTTGATTGCCGCCACGCCCGTCTGTGTTATCGGTATCGGCGCAAACAGCATACAGGGCGATGTCGCCTTTGCCCGCGAGCTGGAAAAAATCGGGGCGGACGTGGTTTGGGGCGAAAACTTCGTCGAAGTTTCACGCCCGAAGGAACGTGCCGTCCAATCCTTTGATTTGGATGCGAACCATATCCCCGATGCCGCCATGACCCTCGCCATCGTCGCGCTTGCTACAGGGCAAACCTGCACGCTTCGCAACATCGGTTCGTGGCGCGTCAAAGAGACCGACCGCATCGCCGCAATGGCAAACGAATTGCGCAAACTCGGTGCAAAAGTTGTCGAAGAAGCCGAAGCAATCCGCATCACCCCGCCTGAAACGCTGACGCCCGACGCCGTCATCGACACTTACGACGACCACCGTATAGCGATGTGTTTCTCGCTGGTTTCGCTGTTGGGCGTACCCGTCGTCATCAACGACCCGAAATGCACCCATAAAACCTTCCCGACTTATTTCGACGTGTTCTCATCGCTGACCGAAACAGCGGAATAAGATGGAAAAATGCCGTCTGAAACCCGAAACAGGGCTTCAGACGGCATTTGTGTATTCGCGGACGGCAGGTTTTAAATCTGTTCCAATTCCATATTCAAAACAGCCTGTTCCTGTTTGGCTCGGAAGTCTGCCAGTTTTTGCGCCAGTTCGGGATTTTCATTGGCCAGCATGGAAACGGCAAACAATGCCGCATTGGCCGCACCTGCCTCGCCGATGGCGAATGTGGCGACGGGTACGCCTTTGGGCATTTGTACAATCGATAAAAGCGAATCTTCGCCACGCAGGTATTTGCTGGGGACGGGTACGCCCAAAACGGGGACGGTGGTCTTGGCGGCAACCATGCCGGGTAAATGCGCCGCGCCGCCCGCACCCGCGATGATGGCTTTGATGCCGCGCGCCCGTGCGGTTTCGGCGTATTCAAACATCAAATCCGGAGTGCGGTGTGCGGAAACGACGCGCGCCTCATATTCTACGCCGAACTCTTCAAGAAACTGCGCTGCCTGCCGCATAACGGGCCAATCGCTGTTGCTGCCCATGATGATGCCGATTTGTATCATAAATCCTCCTTGGTGCGGATGGGGTAAAAAGCGGAAAAGACGCGCTGCGTCAGGAATCCCTCCCCATCAAAGTGGTAAGTCCATTCCTTATCCTCCTTGCGTCGTCCGCCACGCTCATAAGTGGCTTCCTTACCGAAGCGGTCAGGATAGATATTGCCTATTCGATCTGGGAGCTTATAGAGTATATCTACTTCATCATAACGAGCGGCGGCCAAAGTACCCACGACATCATAGTCAAACTCTGCCGTATATGTCCCTGCCGTGAGTCTTTGGTTTGCACTCAAAGTCGTGTGGCAGCACAATAGATCGAGTAAGAATGCCCCAAAAACTAAAGACAAGAGCCTCTTCCTGCAAAAGCTATAATTGGAACGATGTGCGAACAATACTATTGTAAAACTCAGCATGCTTTGCAGGACACCTCCTGTATACTTTCTCATTGAGAAATGCTTTGAGTGTATTATTTTAGCCCTTTAAGTCGTTGATTCTAGGTTGATATGATCTCAATATACTCTTTGTATTCTAAGGGGATAGGTAGATTAAACACCAAATCCTTTAGAGGGTCTACATTTCTCCCCATTTTGTAACACAAATATAGCCGTTCATTAAGCTCAGCATAGATTCGTACATTCCTCAATTCATAGCTATTAATCGTTTCTAAATCGTCTCTATTTATTGACGCAATGATATCTCGTTCATTGTATTTCCCCGAGGAAGTATCTACTTCAAAGAGTCTGCCCCCACCATCTCCTATGATAAGAATTTTCTTTTCGTTTGGTGTTCCTTCCCAGAGCGTAATCCATCTACTTCCCATACCTAAGGGGTCTATCTTACGCTTTGGAGAGATATAGTTCTCAATCCCCTTAATATTCTGCCTGAAGATATTGCTGCTTTTAATGAATTGACGAGCAACAGTGGCGCAGAAAAGAATAGGAACTTGGGTTAAGTCTACATCATCCCAATTGTTATCAGTGTTAAATAGATTGAAAAACAGGAGTTCAGCCTTCCCTATCATCTGAGCGAGCACATACACCCTAGTTTCTCTTGATTCATCCTTTCGTTTAGTCTCAATGCTGATAACTTGATTATTCCTCCACCTTATTTCTGTCATATTTCTCATCTTAGTGAATTCCTTTGGTTTTCAGATGTTCATCAGCTGCAGCATGGAAAACTATCGTTTGCGTATGGCTGCAGCGGCGCGTTTTGCCGCCGGACTGCCCGGGTAAGCCTGTATCAGTCCGCGCCAAGTTGCCCTTGCAATGTCTTTCTGCTGCAACCTGTATTGGCATTCGCCGATTTTGAACATGGCTTCGGGCGCGGTTGGGCTGTCTTTGAAACGGTTGGCGTAACGCCCTCCGATTTCGATGACGGATTCGCAGTTCCCCATACGCGCCCTGCTTTGCAGCAACAGGTACATACTGCGTTGCGCGATGCTGCCGCCGTCTCCGCCGTCCGCCCCCTTCAACAAGGCGGCTGCGGCAGAAAACCTGCCGTTTTGATAGTGTTTGAGTGCCTGATTGTAGAGGTTTTGTGCGGTTTCGACGGTATGTGCGGATGCGCTGCCGCCTTCGGTATTGAGGTAATGCTCTTTCAATTTGCGGTCGTCGAGTTTTTGGACGTATGTCCTGCCGGAAGGGTGTGTTTTCGCATGCTCCAGTGCTTTGACTTTGCCGTTTAAGGTTTCCACTTCGTTCGACAGGCGGATAATCCTGTTTTCCAGATAATCCAAATGGTCTTGTAGAGTGGGAACAGGATAGGGAATGCCGTCTGAAGCATTTTCCCGTGTCAGCATTTCGGTTCGGCTGCCTGCCGGAACGGGTGAAACGGAAGCACAGGAGGCAGACACAGACAGCCAAATGATAAAAAGCGGTAATTTGGTCTTCATTATTTTTTCAGAAGCAGGGTCAAACCGTCGCCGACGGGCAGGGTGATGGGGACGATGCGCGGGTCGTTCGGCAGGTTTTGATTGAAATCTTTGAGGATGCCGACACTGGGCGGCGCATCGGAAGCCACTTCGCGCATCACCCTTCCGTTCAGCAAAATATTGTCGATGGCGATGATGCCGCCTTGACGGACGAGTTTGAGGCAACGCTCGAAATATTGCGGCGTGGGCGGTTTGTCTGCGTCTATCAGTGCCAAATCGTAGCTTCCGGCTTCACCCTGTGCAATCAAATCATCCAATGTCAGCAATGCGGGTTGCAGGTGCAGGCTGATTTTATGTGCCACACCGGCCTCGTTCCAAACCTGACGCGCCGTATCGGTAAAGGTTACATTGATGTCGCAGGCGGTAATCCGCCCGTATTCGGGCAACGCCAATGCAAGCGCGGTGCTGCTGTATCCGGTAAATACGCCGATTTCCAGATATTTTTCCGCGCGAATCAGCTTTGCCAGCCAAACCAAAACCGCCGCCTGTTCGCGCGCAATCGCCATTTTGCCCATACGGTGGTGCTCGGTCTTCTCACGCAGCCGCGTCAAAACGGGATGTTCGGGTTCGCCGATGCTGTTCAGATAGTTTTGCAGGTCGGGGGCGACATTGGACAGATGGGTCGTCATTTCGGCGGGTTCAGTCTTGGTAATAGGTGTAAGGTTTTTTCGCTACTTTCGCCGATTCAAAGTTTTTTTGCTCTTCGGGATTGAGTTCGACATCCCACAAAAGCCCCCGGTTTTCCAAACGCTGCTGTTCCAACTCAGGTTTTTCTTCAATCAGGCGGTTGAGGAATTGTGTGGCATCGGATTGGTAGTGATACATCTTTGTGCTCCAATTTTACGGAATATGGTGTGATTATACTGGTATTTTCCAAACGGGATAAACGGCTTTTATCAAGAATACAGGCAGAAAAGTAAGGGGTTTTATTATAGAATGAAGCGTTTTTTGAAACGGAAGCCCATGCCATGTCCCGAATTGCCGCCCTGCCCGACCATCTTGTCAACCAAATCGCCGCCGGCGAAGTGGTCGAACGCCCTGCCAACGCCTTAAAAGAAATCGTTGAAAACAGTATCGATGCAGGCGCAACAGCGATTGAAGTCGAGCTGGCGGGCGGCGGCATCCGCCTGATTCGCGTTAGCGACAATGGCAGCGGTATCCATCCAGACGACATCGAGCTTGCGCTCCACCGACACGCTACCAGCAAAATCAAAACCTTAAACGATTTGGAACACGTTGCCAGCATGGGCTTTCGCGGCGAAGGTTTGGCAAGCATCGCCTCCGTCAGCCGCCTGACCCTGACCAGCCGCCAAGAAGACTGTTCGCACGCGACCCAAGTCAAAGCCGAAGACGGCAAACTCAGTAGCCCCACCGCCGCCGCCCACCCCGTCGGCACCACCATCGAAGCCGCCGAACTCTTCTTCAACACTCCCGCGCGGCGCAAGTTCCTCAAATCCGAAAACACCGAATACGCCCACTGCGCCACTATGCTCGAACGCCTCGCGCTGGCGCATCCGCACATTGCCTTCTCGCTCAAACGCGACGGCAAACAAGTGTTCAAACTCCCCGCCCAAAGCCTGCACGAACGCATAGCCGCCATTGTCGGCGATGATTTTCAGACGGCATCATTGGAAATTGACAGCGGCAATGGCGCGCTGCAGCTCTATGGCGCGATTGCCAAGCCGACTTTCGCCAAAGGCAAAACCGACAAACAATACTGCTTCGTCAACCATCGTTTTGTCCGCGACAAAGTCATGCTCCATGCCGTCAAGCAGGCATACCGTGACGTATTGCACAACGCCCTTACCCCCGCCTTCGTCCTCTTCCTCGACCTGCCGCCCGAAGCCGTGGATGTCAACGTCCACCCGACCAAAACCGAAATCCGCTTCCGCGACAGCCAACAGGTGCACCAACTCGTGTTCCACACGCTCAACAAAGCCCTTGCCGATACGCGTGCCGACTTGACCGAAAGCGTCAGCAACGCAGGCGAAGTGCTGCATGACATTACCGGCGTTACGCCTGCCCCAATGCCGTCTGAAAACGACAGCGAAAATCTGTTTGATAGCGCATCCAACTACCCGACAGGCAACAAACCCGATACACGCAATGCCTTTGGTTCATCAGGCAAAACCGCACCCATGCCTTACCAAGCCGCGCGTGCGCCGCAACAACACAGCCTGTCCCTGCGCGAAAGCCGCGCAGCCATGAATACTTACGCCGAGCTCTACAAAAAAACCGACGACATCGACCTTGAGTTGAGCCAATTCGAACAGGCACGTTTCGGCAATATGCCGTCTGAAATGCCTACCCAAAAAACAGAAACGCTGCTTTCAGACGGCCTTCCATCACAATCCGAATTGCCGCCGCTCGGCTTCGCCATCGCCCAACTATTAGGTATCTACATCCTTGCCCAAGCCGAAGACAGCCTGCTGCTCATCGACATGCACGCCGCCGCCGAACGCGTTAACTACGAGAAAATGAAACGCCAACGTCAGGAAAACGGCAAGCTGCAAAGCCAACGCCTGCTTATTCCCGTAACCTTTGCCGCATCCCACGAAGAATGCGCCGCCCTCTCCGACCATGCCGATGCACTGGCAGGCTTCGGCTTGGAATTGTCCGACATGGGCGGCAATACCCTCGCCGTCCGTGCAGTTCCCGCTATGCTCGGCAAAGCCGACGTTGTTTCACTGGCCAAAGATGTATTGGGCGAACTCGCCCAAGTCGGCAGCAGCCAAACCATCGAAGAACACGAAAACCGCATCCTCGCCACCATGTCCTGCCACGGCTCCGTCCGCGCCGGCCGCCAGCTTACCCTGCCGGAAATGAATGCGCTCCTGCGCGATATGGAAAACACACCGCGTAGCAACCAATGCAACCACGGCCGTCCGACATGGGTCAAACTGACTTTAAAAGAATTGGATGCCTTGTTTTTACGCGGACAGTGAACCCCTTCGTGAGCCGGTTCGAAAAATGCTAGAATACGCGCCCGGATACGTCCCGAACGGACAAAACGCTTAATCAAAGAGAAAAATATGGCTTATCAAGTTCTTGCACGAAAATGGCGTCCGAAAACCTTTGCCGACTTAGTCGGTCAGGAACACGTCGTCAAAGCCTTGCGCAACGCGCTGGACGAAGGCAGGCTGCACCACGCCTACCTGCTGACCGGTACGCGCGGCGTGGGCAAAACCACCATTGCCCGCATCCTTGCCAAAAGCCTCAACTGCGAAAACGCGCAACACGGCGAACCTTGTGGCGTATGCGAAAGCTGTACGCAGATCGATGCCGGACGCTACGTCGATCTGCTGGAAATTGACGCCGCCTCCAACACAGGCATCGACAACATCCGAGAAGTATTGGAAAACGCCCAATATGCACCGACTGCCGGCAAATACAAAGTCTATATCATCGACGAAGTGCATATGCTTTCCAAAAGCGCGTTCAACGCCATGCTCAAAACGCTGGAAGAGCCGCCCGAACACGTCAAATTCATCCTTGCCACGACCGATCCGCATAAAGTTCCCGTTACCGTCTTGAGCCGCTGCCTGCAATTCGTCTTGCGCAACATGACTTCGCAGCAGGTTGCCGACCACCTTGCCCACGTCCTCGACAGCGAAAAAATTGCCTACGAACCCGCCGCCCTGCAACTTTTGGGACGTGCCGCCGCAGGCTCGATGCGCGACGCCCTGAGCCTGCTCGACCAAGCCATCGCCATGGGTTCGGGCAGCGTTGCCGAACAAGACGTCCGCCAAATGATCGGTGCGGTCGATAAACAATACCTTTACGAACTGCTGACAGGCATCATCAACCAAGACGGCGAAGCCCTGCTGGCAAAAGCGCAGGAAATGGCTGCGTGTGCCGTCGGCTTTGACAATGCCTTGGGCGAACTGGCCATGCTGCTGCAACACCTCGCCTTGATACAGGCGGTGCCCTCCGCTTTGGCACACGATGACCCTGATTGCGGTGTACTGTTGCCGCTGAGCCAGGCACTCAGCGGCGAACAAATCCAGCTTTATTATCAATGCGCCATCCGCGGCAAACAGGATTTGAGCCTTGCACCCGACGAATACGCGGGCTTCGTCATGACCCTGCTGCGTATGCTGGCGTTTACACCGTTGGCGGCAGCTTCATGTGATGCAAATGCCGTGATTGAAAATACAGAATTAAAATCCTCATCGGCACAAACCGCCGAAAAGGAGGCGGCCGCAAAAAAGCCACTTCCCTCTAAGGCAGAAACCGCCCAAACATCCGTTCAGACGGCATCCGCGCCGGCAATGCCGTCTGAAAACAAGGTTGCCGAACCGGCTTCCGCTCAGGAAAACAACGATGTTCCGCCTTGGGAAAATGCGCCGAACGATGTAGAAACCGTATCGGACGTGCCCGTGCAAGAGTTAGCGGAAAGCATTCAAACAAGCTCTGAAACAACAGAGGCAAACCGCCCTTCCGCAAACAAAGCCGAAACATCGCCTGACAATCAAGTTTCCAAAAACAAGGCGACCGACAACGAAACCGGAGCTTCCTTATCCGAAGTGCCGTCTGAAAACCTCATTCAGACAACACCGAATGATGAAACCGTTGAAACGAAAGCATTTGTGCACGAAGCCCCTGCAGAACCTTTCTACGATTACGGCTTTCCGGATGATGGCTACCCCGTAGAAGACGGTGCAGAAATGCCCCCGCCGCCGGATTGGGAATACGCCGTCCCTGCCAATGCGGAAGAAGAAGAGGCGGAAGAAGAAAACAACGACGACGAAGGCAGCAACGACGAAGACGGTACGCAATTCGCCCCGCCTCCTGAGTTTTCCACCGAAAACTGGGCAGCAATCGTCCGGCATTTCGCCCGCAAACTCGGCGCAGCGCAAATGCTGGCGCAACACGCCGCATGGACGCAATACGATGCGGGCAGCCATCTGATGATGCTTTCGCTGACCGACGAAGCCCGCGCCACGACCAACAAAGAGCGGCTCGACAAAATCAGAACCACGCTTGCCGAAGCCTACGGCCTGCCGTTGAAGTTGCAAACCGAGCCCTGGCGCGACGACGCAGGCTGGGAAACCCCGGACATGCGCCGCCGGCGCATCCAACTTGAAGGTAGGCGGCAGGCACAGGATTTGCTCGAAGCAGACGAAACTGCACGTCGGCTTTTGCAGGTTTTTGAAGCCGTATGGGAACCTGAATCTCTGGAATTGGCTGCAAACCGACCGTAAACAGATATAATGCCGCCTGAACACTTTCAGACGGCATTGCCGTTTCCCTCATTCATTCAAACACAAACAGGAGTATTCAGTATGTTCGGAAAAGCCGGATTGGGTGGTCTGATGAAACAGGCTCAGCAAATGCAGGAAAACATGAAAAAAGCGCAAGCGAAACTTGCCGAAACCGAAGTAGAAGGTGAAGCAGGCAACGGCTTGGTTAAAGTCGTGATGNCCTGTTCCCATGTCGTCCGCAAAATCGACATCAGCCCCGAGCTGATTCAGGAAGCCGCAGACGACAAAGAAATGCTCGAAGACCTTGTCCTTGCCGCGTTCAATGCCGCCTCCGACAAAGCTGAAGAAACCACCGGCAAAACCATGGGTGCTTTCACCCAAGGACTGCCTGCAGGCATGGGCGACTTCTTCCGCTGATCCCCATCCGCAAAACAACATTGTAAAGCAGTATCGTATGAAGTCCGTAAGACAGACGCAGGATGAATGCCCTGGATAAATACGCAGAGCGTTCACAAAACAGGCGTAGGGTGCCCGCAAGGCGTTCTCACAGGGCAGACGTAAGGTGGGCTGTAAAGCGGACTGTAGGGGGTGTGCAGTACGCATGCACGTGGTCTTTCCAAACTACTTCCCTTTCCAACCAAACTAAAGATCATCTGAATCAGTAAACTTCCCATATTTCAAAAACTTCCTGGAAGCCAACCATGCCCCACCTATTTCCGCCCCACATCATCGAACGCGGCCTGCTGTATTTTGAGCAGGGCAAAGTTGGTGCTGTCCGTAAAACTTCCGCCGGGCATTATCGGGCGGAGGTGCGCGGTTCGGAAAACTATTGGATATGGTTGAAGCTGGATAGTGATTTGTACATTAAAGACGGGGGCTGCGATTGCCCTTATGTCTAAAGGTGCAAACATACCTTAAATTACTATATTGCATAGGAAAAATACAAACCTATAACGAATTGGAAACAAAATGCCGTCTGAAAACATCTTCAGACGGCATTATAAAATCTGTTTAATAATGTACACCCCTTGTATATTGGAATCACCGTATCATAGCAACAAACCGCCCGACCGCCACCCGCGCCCACCCAAGGCAGACAACCGTTGCGTAGCTCAGGGAGCGGCAGGGCAACCCATCGACACAACCGGACAGTTGCCAGACAACACAACCGAATGCAAGGCAGGTTGATGATGAGTACCCGATACCATTACGCAGGTATAGTGAATTAAATTCAAACCGGTACAGCGTTGGCCGCCTTGCCGTACTATTTGTACTGTCTGCGGCTCGCCGCCTTGTCCTGATTTAAATTTAATTCACTATATCGACATTGCCAAACGAAACTTCGTCATCGCCGTTTCGTCTTTGTCTAAAACCAAAACCGAAACCAACAACCCCAAAGGTATCGCCCATACTATCGAATACCTTGTATATTGGAATCACTTGTATATTGGAATCACCGTATCATAGCAACAAACCGCCCGACCGCCACCCGCGCCCACCCAAGGCACACAACCGTTGCGTAGCTCAGGGAGCGGCAGGGCAACCCATCGACACAACCGGACAGTTGCCGGACAACACAACCGAATGCAAGGCAGGTTTATGATGAGTACCCAATACCATTACGCAGGTATCGACATTGCCAAACGAAACTTCGTCATCGCCGTTTCGTCTTTGTCTAAAACCAACGAGCAGGCATAGCCGTGATTATCGCCAACCCGCGTCAGACGCATCAGTTTGCCCAATCGCAGTCGCTGACCAAAACCGACGCCAAAGATGCCAAAATGCTCGCCTTCTTCGCACAGATGACGGCACAGAAAGAA
>NZ_JBPBFH010000021.1:0-42137 GCF_050896295.1 Neisseria sp. SLRRB23 | reverse complement strand
GTTGCCTCGCCTTAGCTCAAAGAGAACGATTCTCTAAGGTGCTGAAGCACCAAGTGAATCGGTTCCGTACTATTTGTACTGTCTGCGGCTTCGTCGCCTTGTCCTGATTTAAATTTAATCCACTATAATTATATAATTTCAATGCAAAATGATATTTTTTGAACAAGCGTGCCGCAAAGCCGGAAAAAATGTTCAAGCCGCATCGGCGGCAGACGGGATAAAAAATGACGTTTGACGAATGGTTGGGCTTGTCAAAACTGCCTAAAAATGAAGCAAGAATGCTGCTGCAATATGTTTCGGAATATACGCGCGTGCAGTTGTTGACGCGGGGCGGGGACGAAATGCCCGACAGCGTCCGTCAGCATGCGGACAGGCTGGCGCAACGCCGTCTGAACGGCGAGCCGGTTGCCTATATTTTAGGTGTGCGCGAATTTTATGGCAGACGCTTTACAGTCAATCCGAGCGTGTTGATTCCGCGCCCCGAAACCGAGCATCTGGTCGAAGCCGTATTGGCACACCTGCCCGAAAACGGGCGCGTGTGGGATTTGGGGACGGGCAGCGGCGCGGTTGCCGTAACCGTCGCACTCGAACGCCCGGATGCCTTCGTCCGCGCATCCGACATCAGTCTGAGCGCACTCGAAACCGCCAGGAAGAACGCGGTAGATTTGGGTGCGGCGGTCGAGTTTGCACACGGTTCCTGGTTCGACACCGATATGCCGTCTGAAAGGCAATGGGATGTCATCGTTTCCAACCCGCCTTATATCGAAAACGGCGACATTCATCTTTCTCAAGGGGATTTGCGGTTTGAGCCGAAAAACGCGCTGACCGATTTTTCAGACGGCATGAGCTGCATCAGGGCATTGGCGGAGGGTGCACCCAAGTATCTGGCAGACGGAGGGTTTCTGCTGTTGGAACACGGATTCAATCAGGGCGGTGCGGTGCGCGGCGTGTTGGCTGCCCATGGTTTTACGGAAGTGAAAACCTTGACCGACCTGGCCGGTTTGGACAGGGTTACGCTGGGGAAGTATATGAAGCATTTGAAATAATTGTTTGCAAAATTGGCGGATTTTCCGTTATTGGGTTATGATGTGTTTTGATATGTAAATTTTATTTTAATTTTTGGAGAAAAAAATAAGGAGGAACGAAGATGAATGCAGTCGTAATCGCCGTAATCGTCATGTTGGTGCTGTCGCTGTCGCGCGTGCATGTGGTATTGAGTTTGACGGTCGGTGCATTTGTCGGCGGCGTGGTGGCAGGTATGCCGCTGCAAAATATAACTGATGCGGCCGGACAGGTCAGTCAGGCGGGGATTATCCCCGTATTTAACAAAGGCTTGGAAGGCGGTGCGAAAATTGCGCTCTCTTATGCCATGCTCGGTGCGTTTGCCATGGCAATCACTCATTCGGGACTGCCCCAACAGCTTGCGGGTGCGATTATCCGCAAATTGAACCGGAGCAGTATGCCCGACAGCGTACGTTCGGGAGAAGGCGCGGTCAAATGGCTGCTGCTTTCTATTATTTTGGTGATGGGCATCATGAGCCAGAACGTCGTGCCTATCCATATTGCCTTTATTCCGATGATTGTTCCCCCGCTGCTTTTGGTGTTCAACCGCCTGAAGGTCGACCGCCGACTGGTTGCGTGCGTCATCACTTTCGGGCTGGTTACGACCTATATGTTCCTGCCTTACGGTTTCGGCGCGATTTTCTTAAATGAAATTCTGTTGGGCAACATCCATTCCGCCGCGCCGGAACTCGACGTTAAAAACATCAACGTGATGGCGGCAATGGCGATTCCTGCATTGGGTATGGTAACCGGACTCCTGCTGGCGTTTGTGCATTATCGCAAGCCCCGCCTGTATCAAAGCAATGATACCGATGCGGCAGGCAATGCCGATGCGGCAAACCAACCTCAGGCTTCTTCATACCGCAGCCTGGTTGCGGCCATCGCCATTGCCGTATGTTTTGCCATCCAGCTGATGTACGAAGATTCGCTGGTGTTGGGGGCGATGCTCGGTTTCGCCGTATTTATGATGTTGGGCGTAATCAACCGCAACAAGGCCAGCGACGTCTTTGGGGAAGGCATCAAGATGATGGCCATGGTCGGTTTTATCATGATTGCGGCACAGGGTTTTGCCGCCGTTATGAGTGCAACCGGACACATCCAGCCGCTGGTCGAAAGCAGCATGGCGATGTTCGGCGGCAACAAAGGCATGGCGGCATTGGCCATGCTGCTGGTGGGGCTTTTGGTAACCATGGGTATCGGTTCGTCCTTTTCCACTTTGCCCATTATTGCCGCGATTTATGTACCGTTGTGCATCAGTCTGGGCTTTTCGCCGCTTGCCACAGTCTCTATTGTCGGTACGGCGGGTGCGTTGGGCGATGCCGGTTCGCCCGCGTCCGATTCTACGCTGGGCCCGACCATGGGCTTGAACGTTGACGGACAACACGATCATATGCGGGATTCCGTCATCCCGACCTTTATCCACTACAACATCCCGCTGATGATTGCCGGTTGGATTGCCGCGATGGTGCTGTAAATGGATGGGCTTGAAGGGCTGGAGTGCCGTATTGTCGAATTGGAAATCCAATCCGCGCTTCAGGAAGACGTAATCGTCGGCCTGAACGCGATGGTGGCGGAATTGCGGCAGACGTTGGATTTGCAGCAGGCTCAGTTGAGGCTGTTGTACGGCAAGCTGCAAGACAAAAATTCCGACGCGCAAGAGCCGTATTCCCTGCGGGACGAAATCCCGCCGCATTATTGATGCGCCGTCGGCATCCGGATTCCCCCTAAAAGCTGTGTTTGAATATTCCGCCGATGCAAACTTAAGATATATAGTGGATTAACAAAAATCAGGACAAGGCGACGAAGCCGCAGACAGTACAAATAGTACGGAACCGATTCACTTGGTGCTTGAGCACCTTAGAGAATCGTTCTCTTTGAGCTAAGGCGAGGCAACGCTGTACTGGTTTTTGTTAATCCACTATAACTTTAATCAGTCGGACAAAATGCTTTTTATCCGATGGGAGCGTTTCCACCCGAACGGAAATAAGCGGCCTTCCCCCTACAAACAGACGAAATCAACTGGGTATTCAAACACAGCCTAAAAAAAGCCGTCCGAACCTAAAAGGAACAGACGGCCAAACACATTACGGGGAAAATATCTTACTCAATGAATCTGCGAATCAGATATTGCTAAAACAATTGCAATTATAAGGTAAGTTTATTTTTTTTTTTTTTTTTTTTTGCAAAGAAATGTAAATTTTCAGGTTGTGTTTTTGCAATCTGTGGATTTCGCCCGCCCGTCAGGGAAAAGGCGATTATTTTTTTGCTTAGGCAAACAATTATCCTGTTGAGTATATTGAAGATAAGTATGCTTATCGACACTATGTCAAAACACCGCCGATTTTTAAAACCGTTCCGCCGAATCCGTTTTTATGCCGTCTGAAACGGCGGCAGGGTTTACCGTGCCGCGCCACAAACCGGGCATTCAGGGTTGCGCGGCAGGTCGAAATATTGCCAGCCCCCTTCCAAAGCACGGTAAACCGCCAGCCTGCCGTGCGACGGTTCGCCTGTATCCAGCAGGATTTTCAGTGCCTCCGCTGCCTGCGTGCAGCCGATGATGCCGACCAGCGGCGAGAATACGCCGAAAAGGGAACAGATGCCGTCTGAAGCCGATCCGCCGTCGAACAGGCAGGCGTAACACGGCGAGTCGGGCAAGTCGGGACGGTACACGGCAAGCTGCCCTTCAAAGCGCACCGCTGCTCCTGAAACCAGCGGTGTTTTCGTTTGTACGCAGGCACGGTTGACGGCTTGTCGCGTGGCGTAGTTGTCGCAGCAGTCTAAAACGATATCGGTGGTTTGAACCAAATCGGTCAGGCGGCGGCCGTCGAGTTTTTCGTTGACGGTGCGGACATCGACGGTATGGTTGATATGGCGCAGACGGTCTGCCAAGGCTTCGGTTTTGAGTTTGCCGACGTCGCCCTCGTTAAATGCGACCTGACGTTGCAGGTTGTGCAGTTCGACCGTGTCGAAATCGGCTATGGTCAGCGTGCCGACACCCGAAGCGGCAAGGTAGGGCAGTGCGGCGGCACCCAAACCGCCGCATCCGACGACCAAAATATGCGCGTCGGAAAGCTTTTGCTGCCCTTCGATGCCGATTTCGTCCAGAAGGATGTGGCGGCTGTACCGCAGCAGGAATGCATCGTCGTTGTCGTGTTCGGTCGTGGTCATGATGATGTTCGGAAAAAAACAGTTGCGGGTGATTGTAACGCTGCCGTTGGGCGGCGTTCAACCTCAGACGGCATTTTGGGAAACGGGCGGTTAAAGTGTGAACGTTTTGGCACGGATGCGGCATTTGAGGTACATTTACAATATTTACGGCAAACGAGAGAGGAAAATCATGCAACTGCATATCCTGAACAATCCGAAGGATGCGGCATTGGCGGCAGACGCGGAATTTTTAAAACAGTCGTTGTTCAACCTTCTTCACGAGGAAGCCTCGCCGTTGGTGGTGGAAACGGTCAAGCTGCTGTCCACGTCGGACGATAGCGCGGCACTGATTGAGAAGATTTTGCCGCAACTGGACGAACAGCAAACCCACGACCTGACGCTTGCCTGCGGACTGTTCGCACAAATTTTGAACATTGCCGAAGATGTGCATCACGAACGCCGCCGTCAGGTTTATGAAGATGCGGGCAGCAGTGGTGCGGAAGGCAGCCTGGCGGAAACGGTACGCAAGCTCAGAGCCGGAAAAATCAACGGCAAAACGGTGCAGCAGCAGCTCGACAATACGGCCGTTACCGCCGTCTTGACCGCGCATCCGACCGAAGTGCAACGCCAAACCGTTTTGAGCTTCAACCGCCGTATCCGCGCCCTGTTGCCCCGTCGGGAACGCTGCGCCAACGCCGATGCGTTGACCGCGCTGCGCCGTGAAATCGACACTATCCTGCTGGGCTTGTGGCAGACCAGCGAAACGCGCCACCACAAACTCAGCGTCAACGACGAAATCAACAACGGTGTGTCCATCTTCCCGATGAGCTTTTTCGAAGCCCTGCCCAAGCTCTACCGCAATATGGAACGCGACTTTCAGACGGCATATCCCGATGTGGACGTTCCCGATATCCTGAAAATCGGCGGCTGGATTGGCGGCGACCGCGACGGCAACCCGTTCGTCTCTGCCGAAACCCTACGCTTTGCCTTCCGCCGTCATGCCGATGCCGTGTTCCGTTTTTACCGCAGCGAACTCGACAAACTTTACCGCGAGTTGCCGCTCTCCATCCGTCGCGTCAAAGTCAACGGCGATGTGATGGCGTTATCCGACGAATCTCCCGATGAAGAAATCGCCCGTACCGAAGAACCCTACCGCCGCGCCATTGCCTACATCATGGCGCGCGCCTTGGGCAAAGCACGCGCGCTTGGTTTGGGCATGGGCTGCAAATTCGGCTTTCTCGAGCCTTATGCTTCGGCACAAGAATTTCTCGATGATTTGAAAAAATTGCAACGTTCCCTTATCGACAACGGCAGCCGCCTGCTTGCCGAAGGCCGTTTGGCAGACCTCATCCGTTCCGTGTCCGTGTTCGGCTTCCACATGATGCCGCTCGACCTGCGCCAACACGCAGGCAAACACGCCGATGTGGTTGCCGAGCTTTTCCAACACGCAGGCTTGGAAGACTACAACAGCCTGAACGAAGAGCAAAAACAAGCCGTCCTGTTGCGCGAGTTGAGTCATCAACGTCCGCTGTACAGCCCGTTCATTACATACAGCGACCATACCAGCCACGAACTGGCAATTTTCAACGAAGCGCGCAAAATCAAAGACGAATTCGGCGAAGATGCCGTTACGCAAAGCATTATTTCCAACTGCGAACAACCCAGCGACTTGCTCGCCGTGGCATTGCTGCTGAAAGAAAGCGGCCTGTTGGCGGTGGAAAACGGCAAACCGCACAGCCGCATCAATATTGTGCCTCTGTTTGAAACCATCGAAGCGTTGGAAAACGCCTGTCCGGTCATGGAAACCATGTTCCGCCTCGACTGGTACGATGCCCTGCTCGAAAGCCGCGGCAATATCCAAGAAATCATGCTGGGCTATTCCGACTCCAACAAGGACGGCGGCTACGTTACCAGCTCATGGTGCCTCTATCAGGCGGAATTGGGCTTGGTCGAACTCTTCAAAAAATACGATGTCCGCATGCGCTTGTTCCACGGACGCGGCGGCAGCGTAGGTCGCGGCGGCGGCCCGTCTTACCAAGCCATTCTCGCCCAACCGGCAGGCAGCGTGGCCGGACAAATCCGCATCACCGAGCAAGGCGAAGTCATCACCGCCAAATACGCCGACCCCAGCAATGCTGTGCGCAACTTGGAAACCTTGGTTGCCGCCACTTTGGAAGCCAGTATCCTGCCGGATAAAAAAGACCCTGATGCCAAACTGATGCAGGATTTGTCGGACGTATCGTTCAAATACTACCGCGAACTGATTACCCACCCCGACTTCATCGACTACTTCCTGCAAACCAGCCCGATTCAGGAAATTGCCACCCTCAACCTCGGCAGCCGTCCCGCCAGCCGTAAAACCTTGGCGCGGATTCAGGACTTGCGCGCAATTCCGTGGGTATTCTCATGGATGCAAAACCGCCTCATGCTGCCGGCTTGGTACGGTTTCGGCAGCGCAGTGGAAACTTTGTGCGAAGGCAAACCCGAAACCCTCGCCGCCCTGCGTGAACACGCTCAAAACAACCCGTTCTTCCAAGCCATGCTCTCCAATATGGAACAAGTGATGGCGAAAACCGACATCACCTTGGCGGAAAACTACGCCGGCTTGAGCGAATCACCCGAAAAAGCCGCCGTCATCTTCGGTATGATTAAGGAAGAATACCAACGCAGCCGCAAAGCCCTGCTCGACCTGCTGCAAACCGAAGAGCTCCTGCGCGACAACCGCAGCCTCGCCCGTTCGCTTGCCTTGAGGATTCCATATTTGAACGCCCTCAACGGCCTGCAAGTCGCTATGCTCAAACGCCTGCGCAAAGAGCCCGACAATCCGCACGCGCTGCTGATGGTCCACCTGACCATCAACGGCGTGGCACAAGGTTTGCGCAATACCGGCTGACGATGCCGCATCGGGGCAAAATGCCGTCTGAACGCCTTTCAGACGGCATTTCCCTGACCGCACTTGCAGAGAAACACCGATTGTTTTAAAGTGAACGGCAGTGATATGTTGAAAGACGACCAATGAAAATTACCGTTATCGGCGCAGGTTCGTGGGGTACGGCGCTCGCCCTGCATTTTTCCCAACACGGCAACCGCGTATCCCTATGGACGCGCAACGCAGATCAAGTCCGCCAAATGAAGGAAGAACGTGAAAACAAGCACGGGCTGCCCGGTTTCCCCTTTCCTAAAACGCTGGAAGTATGTATGGATTTGGCAGACGCGCTCAAAGACAGCGGGCTGGTGTTGATTGTTACTTCTGTCGCAGGTTTGAGAAGCAGCGCGGAACTGTTGAAGCAATATAATGCAGGACATCTTCCGATTCTAGCCGCCTGCAAAGGCTTCGAGCAGGATACCGGACTGCTGACCTTCCAAGTATTGAAAGAAGTATTGCCCGACAATAAAAAAATTGGCGTACTCTCCGGCCCGAGTTTTGCACAGGAACTGGCCAAACAACTGCCCTGTGCCGTCGTCCTCGCTTCCGAAAACCAAGAATGGGTCGAGGAACTTGTCCCACAACTCAACACTTCGGTCATGCGGCTTTACGGCAGTACCGACGTTATCGGCGTGGCGGTTGGCGGCGCGGTAAAAAATGTTATGGCAATCGCTACCGGATTGTCCGACGGTCTAGAGTACGGGCTTAACGCCCGCGCCGCACTGGTTACACGCGGGCTGGCCGAAATCACCCGCCTTGCCTCCGCAATGGGCGCACAGCCCAAAACCATGATGGGGCTGGCCGGTATCGGCGATCTCATCTTGACCTGTACCGGCGCACTNTCACGCAACCGCCGAGTCGGATTGGGTTTGGCAGAAGGCAAGGAACTGCATCAGGTGCTTGTCGAAATCGGGCACGTTTCAGAAGGGGTCAGCACCATAGAAGAAGTCTTCAATACTGCCTGCAAATACCAAATCGATATGCCGATTACCCAAACCTTGCTGCAACTCATCCGCAAAGAAATGACCCCTCAGCAGGTCGTCGAAAGGCTGATGGAACGCAGCGCGCGTTTCGAATAAACAACAAACAGATGCCGTCTGAAGCCTTCAGACGGCATACGGACAGGTAAGGTTATGAAACAAAATATCGAAAAACTCGAAAGCAGCGTTTATACGATGGTACAAAAATTCGAAACCCTCATCAGCGAAAACCGCGGCCTCAAAGAAACCGTCGCCGAACTCAAACGGGCGCACGAGCGACAGGAATACGAACACAAAACCGCCGTTGACGAACTCAGCGAAGCCCTGCTCATTCAAGTCAGCAAACTCAAGGAAGACTTGCAAAACAAGATTGACAGCCTGATGGAAGAAAATTCACGATATCGCACCCTACTCGAACAGAGCAGGGCAAGAATCGAAGCACTGATTGCACAGCTTCCACAAAATCAGGAAACGCAGTGATAAGGAGTAGAGGATGAATACCGAACAAGTCCACATCGAAGTCATGCACGCCCAATTGACCGTCAACACGCCGGCAGAAGAAAAAGACACACTTTTACAGGCAGTCGAAATGCTCAACAGAAAAGCCGAGGCAATCAGAGAAGGCGGACGAGTTGCCGACAGCGAGAAAATCGTCATTATGGCCGCACTCAATGTCGTTCATGACCTGTTGAAAATTTCCCTTAACGGCGATTTGGCAATCGGCGATTTTGCGCGTAAAATAACCGACATGGACAACGCCTGCCAAAAAGCACTATCCCGCTTGGGGCAGGAATAACAGTTTTTCCCTGCGGTGTCAGCGAAGGCATATATTCCTTTGAACCAATAAGTTCGCTTAAGGTTGTCGGGAGCTGTAGTGGGCGCGAGCGTCCTTTTGCGGACGCACCCGAAACTACCCGAGGCAGCCGCCTTGTCAGCAAGGTTCAAGCGGATTCGGCCGAAACGGCTCTCGCGGGGATTCCCATATAAGGCCGCATCGCAAGATGCGGCCTTTCCTTTGGAATAAAACGCCTAGAGAAATGCAAACTGTCCGCAACCGATGGTGCAATGAGAAAACCTCGTCGTAACGCAGTAATGCGATTGACAAAATGCGCCGTCATCTTTAAAATTTACAACTTTCTATATCTATCTGGATTTCCACTATGAAAACCTTTTCAGCGAAACCCCACGAGGTGAAGCGCGAATGGTTCGTCATCGATGCTCAAGACAAAGTCTTGGGTCGCGTTGCAGCCGAAGTCGCTAGCCGTTTGCGTGGCAAACACAAACCTGAATACACCCCCCACGTCGATACCGGCGATTACATCATTGTTATCAATGCGGACAAACTGCGTGTAACCGGTGCTAAATTCGAAGATAAAAAATACTTCCGCCACTCCGGTTTCCCAGGCGGTATCTACGAACGCACCTTCCGCGAAATGCAAGAGCAATTCCCGGGCCGCGCTTTGGAACAAGCCGTAAAAGGCATGTTGCCCAAAGGTCCCTTGGGTTACGCTATGATTAAAAAACTGAAAGTGTACGCTGGTGCAGAACATGCCCATGCCGCACAACAACCCAAAGTTTTGGAATTGAAATAAGGACGCGACATGAACGGTAAATACTACTACGGCACAGGCCGCCGCAAAAGTTCAGTGGCTCGTGTATTCCTGACTAAAGGTACAGGTCAAATCATCGTAAACGGCCGCCCCGTTGACGAATTCTTCGCACGCGAAACCAGCCGAATGGTTGTTCGCCAACCCTTGGTTCTGACTGAAAACACAGAATCGTTCGACATCAAAGTCAATGTTGTCGGCGGTGGTGAAACCGGTCAATCCGGTGCTATCCGCCACGGCATTACCCGTGCCCTGATCGATTTTGATGCTGCGTTGAAACCAGCCTTGTCTCAAGCCGGTTTCGTTACTCGTGATGCACGCGAAGTTGAACGTAAAAAACCGGGTCTGCGCAAAGCACGCCGTGCAAAACAATTCTCCAAACGTTAATGTTGGAAATTCAAAAAACCCTGCTTATCGCAGGGTTTTTTATTTGTAGCAGACGGTTTCCCATTGGCAATTTAAAGATTGCAAATTGGGCAAAAATCAAAAACAGTACATGAAAAAATAGAAAAACCGCCCGAGTATGGTTTGAACAAGGGAAATCAGACCGGTCCTAACTCACTTAATCCGGGCAAGTCCGCGAAGCCGCGTTCACGTATGATTTGGCAAAAGTTGTTCAGATAACTTTTATCTGTGTCTTCAGTGCGGATGGCGGCATACAGTTTGCTTTGCAATCCGTCGTCGGTAATCTGCCGGTGAACGACATAGCCTTTTTCAAGGTAGGGCATGACTGTCCAATAGGGAAGGGCGGCGATTCCCCTCCGGCTGGCAACCAGTTGGATAATGGCAATGGTCAGTTCGCTGTGTCGGCGCGGTGGGTTGATGTTTTTCGGAATCAAGATTTTTTTGGGCAAATCCAGCATTTCATCGGGAACGGGATAGGTAATCAGGGTTTCCCCGATAAAGTCTTCCGCCGTCCAAACGTTTTTGGCGGCAAGCGGATGGTCCGGTGCGCAAATGCCGACCATTTCGTAGGCAAACAGTGGTTGGAAAGAAATACCGTTTTGTTTTTCGGCTTCGGAGACAATGGCGAGGTCGGCGCGGTGTTGCAGCAGCAGTCCGATAGGGTCTGCTTGGAATCCTGATACGATATCCAATTCGATTTGGGGCCATATCGGGCGGAATTCACCCATCGCGGGCATGAGCCAGTCGAAACAGGTATGGCATTCGACGGCAATCCGCAATTCTCCTGCCTCTCCTTCTATAATATGCGCCAAATCACGTTCTGCATCGGTAACTTGCGGCAACAGGTCGTGAGCGAGGCGTAACAGCCTTTCTCCAACCGGGGTAAAGCGCAAAGGTGTGGATTTTCGTTCGAACAACGGTGCGCCGTAGTGGTTTTCAAGCATACGGATTTGGTGGGAAAGTGCAGATTGGGTAAGGAAAACCCGTTTGGCGGCAAGGGAGACGCTGCCGGTTTCTTCAAGTGCCAGCAGGGTCTTGAGGTGGCGCAGTTCGATGATGGAATCCATGAGGTTTCAGACGGCATATTGAACAGGCGCATATTAAAATAATTCATATGCGGGTGCAAATCGGAAAAATGTGAATTCCAGACATTTTGCGATTAGAATGCTCGCTTGTTTAAAGCGATTAGGAAAAAAGATGGTATTGCGCAGGGATTTTCTGACTTGGTGTAATGAAACATTGCAGACAGCATTGTTTAAAGATTATGCCCCCAACGGTTTGCAGATTGAAGGGAAAGAGTATATCGGTAAGATTGCCACATCGGTAACTGCAAGCAAAGCGGCAATTGATTTTGCTGCGGAACAGAAGGCAGATTTGCTTTTGGTTCATCACGGCATGTTTTGGAAAAACGAGTTGCCGACCATTACCGGTTGGAAAAAAGAACGGATTGCTGCGTTATTGGACAATGATATCAATATGGCGGCTTACCATTTACCGCTGGATGCGCATCCTGAATTAGGAAATAACGCCCAACTCGCTGAAAAACTCGGTTTTACAGTCGAAAGGCGTTTTGGCGAACAAAACCTGCTTAACTCAGGAAGCCTGAAACAAGTCAAGACACTTGGTGCATTGGCTGTCCATATTGAAGCAGTTTTGCAGAGGAAGCCGGTCGTTATCGGCGATTTGAACCGTGAAATCAGAAAGGTTGCATGGTGCAGCGGGGGGGCGCAGGGGTTTTTTCAGACGGCAATAGACGAAGGTGTCGATTTATATTTGACGGGGGAAATCTCTGAAGCCCAATACCATCTTGCCAATGAAACGGGTACGGCTTTTGTTTCTGCAGGGCATCATGCGACGGAACGTTACGGCGTACAGGCATTGGCGGAGGCGGCGGTAGGAGTGTTCGGATTGGAAGTGTGTCATTTTGATGAAGGCAATCCGGCTTGATTATTGAGAAATATCATAAAACTTTACCTTATTTTAAATAATGCTTTGAGTATCACTGCAAAATGGGTAAAATTGCAATGTTTAATGGCTCGGTATTCCCAAAATATTAGGACGACTGAATAATGGATAATCAAGAAATCAATAACGGCCGCCGCCGTTTCCTGACACTTGCGACCTGCGGCGCAGGCGGAGTGGCAGCATTGGGTGTGGCAACGCCGTTTGTGGCCAGTTTTTTCCCTTCGGAAAAAGCTAAGGCTGCCGGTGCTGCCGTCGAAGTGGATGTCAGCAAAATCGAAGCAGGTCAGATGTTGACTGCTGAGTGGCAAGGCAAACCGATTTGGGTGGTCAACCGTACGGATCAACAGCTTAAAGACCTGAAAAGCCTGAACGGCGAACTTACTGATCCCAATTCCGATGTGGAACAACAGCCGGAATACGCTAAAAACGAGACACGTTCGATTAAACCGAACATTCTCGTTGCCATCGGTATCTGTACCCATTTGGGCTGTTCTCCGACCTACCGTCCCGACATTGCACCTGCCGATTTGGGTGCGGGCTGGAAGGGCGGCTTTTTCTGCCCCTGCCACGGTTCGAAATTCGACATTGCAGGCAGGGTGTATAAAGGTGTTCCTGCGCCGACCAACTTGGTCGTACCGCCTTACAAATATCTGAGCGATACTACCATCTTGGTGGGTGAAGACTGAGAATAAGGAACGATAATTATGGCAAACCAAACCAATAGCAAAGCAAAAGCATTGTTAGGCTGGATGGACGCTCGTTTCCCCCTGTCTAAGATGTGGAATGAGCATTTGGCTCAATACTACGCACCAAAGAACTTCAACTTCTGGTATTACTTCGGCTCTTTAGCCTTGCTTGTCCTTGTGATTCAAATCGTCAGCGGTATTTTCCTGACTATGAACTACAAACCGGACGGCAACCTTAACGCCTACCATCTGCCTGCTGCCTTTACTGCAGTAGAGTACATCATGCGCGACGTGTCCGGCGGTTGGATTATCCGCTACATGCACTCCACCGGCGCATCTTTCTTCTTTATCGTCGTTTATCTGCACATGTTCCGTGGTTTGATTTACGGTTCGTACAAAAAACCCCGTGAATTGGTGTGGATTTTCGGTTCTTTGATTTTCTTGGCATTGATGGCGGAAGCCTTTATGGGCTACCTGTTGCCTTGGGGTCAAATGTCCTTCTGGGGTGCGCAGGTAATTATTAACCTGTTCTCCGCCATCCCTGTTATCGGTCCTGATTTGTCCACTTGGATCCGCGGCGACTTCAACGTTTCCGATGTTACCCTGAACCGCTTCTTGGCCCTGCACGTTATCGCAGTACCGCTGGTATTGCTCGGCTTGGTTGTGGCGCACATCATCGCACTGCACGAAGTGGGTTCTAACAACCCTGACGGCGTTGAAATCAAGAAAAACAAAGACGAAAACGGTATTCCACGCGATGGTATCCCATTCCATCCTTACTACACCGTTAAAGACATCTTGGGTGTTGTTGTATTCCTGATTGTCTTCTGTTCCGTGTTGTTCTTTGCACCAGAAGGCGGCGGCTACTTCTTGGAAGCGCCAAACTTCGATGCAGCAAATGCGCTGAAAACACCTCCGCATATTGCGCCGGTATGGTACTTCACTCCGTTCTACGCCATTTTGCGTGCGATTCCCTCGTTCTTGGGAACACAGGTATGGGGTGTAATCGGTATGGGTGCGGCAGTTGTACTGATTGCCCTGTTGCCTTGGCTGGATAAAGGTGAGGTTAAATCCGTCCGCTATCGTGGCCCGATCTTTAAAACCGCATTGGTTCTGTTCATCATTGCCTTTATCGGTTTGGGTATTTTGGGTGCGATGGTGGCAACCGATACGCGTACTTTGGTTGCGCGCATCCTGTCCTTCGTTTATTTTGCATTCTTCTTGGGTATGCCGTTCTATACCAAACTGGATACCAACAAACCGGTTCCCGAACGTGTAACCATGAGCACCGCCAAACAGAAAATCATGTTTTTTGTTTATGTAGGCATTACGGCGGTTTGTGCATATCTGTTTGCAACCAACATCTGATGAGGGCAGTTAAAATGAAACAAGTTATGAAAAACTGGTTTGCTGCCTTACTGTTGGCAGTACCCATGAGTGCGGCATTTGCTTCGGGCGGTCATGCACACTATGAGAAAGTCGATATCGATTTGCGCGACCAAGTAAGCTTGCAGCGCGGCGCACAAATCTTTACCAACTACTGTCTGTCATGTCACTCGGCAAGCGGTATGCGTTTCAACCGTTTGAAAGACATCGGTTTGACTGACGAAGAAATCAAGAAAAACCTGATGTTTACCACCGATAATGTCGGCGATGTGATGCATGCTGCAATGGATCCTAAAGATGCGGCAAAATGGTTTGGTGCTGCTCCGCCCGATTTGACGTTGATTGCGCGTTCCAAAGGTGCAGACTACCTTTACGCCTATATGCGCGGATTCTATAAGGATCCTACGCGTCCGAGCGGCTGGAACAATACCGTATTTGATAAAGTCGGTATGCCTCACCCGCTGTGGGAACAACAAGGTGTTCAAGCCGTTGAGTTGGATGCCAAAGGTCAGCCGGTTATGGTAAAAGACGAACACGGCGAGATGAAGCCTAAGCTGTATTGGGAATCTACCGGTCTGCACAGCCGCCGTCTGCCGAACGGCAAAGTGATCCAAAAAGAGTACGACGCATATGTACGCGATTTGGTGAACTATCTTGTGTACATGGGCGAGCCTGCACAACTGCAACGCAAACGTATAGGCTATATCGTGATGATTTTCCTATTTGCGGTTATGCTGCCTTTGGCGTATTTCCTGAAAAAAGAATATTGGAAAGACGTACACTAAGCGTTTGGAACAAAGGGGCAAATCCTTTAGGGTTTGCCCTTTTTGCATGCTTCGGCCCTTTTGGAAAATCAGCACCCGTATGCCGTCTGAACATAGCTGCAACATTTCAGACGGCATCATTCTAAAAATGTCAGACATCGGGAACTTAATCAGGGTTTGTGGCAGATTGATATTGAATTAGGAAAAGGTCTGAAACCGCAAGCAGCATGGTAAGGCGATGTCGAACAGGTTTAAAGCCAATCCGCTATATTTTTTGGAGCTATGTCGAACAAACAGGTAGAATCGGAATAAACGGCGGTTTTGTCCGGTGTGAAAATGTTTGAATATTAGGATGATTTATGGAACTGATGACTGTGTTGCTATTGCTGGCGGCTTTGCTGTCAGGCGTGTTGTTTACATGGTTGCTGATGAAGAGCCGGTTTCAAGGTGTATTAGCCGTATTGAACGCGCAATTGGCGGAAAAGGCGGCAAGATGTGATTTTGTTGAACAGGCACACGCAGAAATTGCATCGGAATTGGCCGTTTTGGATGGGAAATACGAGCATTTGCAAGACGAAAATTATGCTTTGGGCAATCGTTTTTCCGCAGCCGAAAAGCAGATTGCTTATTTGCAGGAAAAAGAAGCGGAGTCGGCACGTCTGAAGCAGTCGTATATCGAGTTGCAGGAAAAGGCGCAGGGTTTGGCGGNTGAAAACGAACGTTTGGCAACCCAGCTCGGACAGGAACGGAAGGCGTTTGCCGACCAATATGCGCTGGAACGCCAAATCCGCCAAAGAGTCGAAACCGATTTGGAAGAAAGCCGCCAAACTCTCCGCGACGTGCAAAACGACCTTTCCGATGTGGGCAACCGTTTTGCCGCAGCCGAAAAACAGATTGCCCATTTGCAGGAAAAAGAGGCAGAAGCGGAGCGGTTGAGGCAGTCGCATATCGATTTGCAGGAAAAGGCACAGGGTTTGGCGGTTGAAAACGAACGTTTGGCAACGCAAATCGAACAGGAACGCCTTGCTTCTGAAGAGAAGCTGTCCTTACTGGGCGAGGCGCGCAAAAGCTTGAGCGATCAGTTTCAAAATCTTGCCAACACGATTTTGGAAGAAAAAAGTCGCCGTTTTACCGAGCAGAACCGAGAGCAGCTCCATCAGGTTTTGAACCCGTTGAACGAACGCATCCACGGTTTCGGCGAGTTGGTCAAGCAAACCTATGATAAAGAATCGCGCGAGCGGCTGACGTTGGAAAACGAATTGAAACGGCTTCAGGGGCTGAACGCGCAGCTGCACAGCGAGGCAAAGGCCCTGACCAATGCGCTGACCGGTACGCAGAATAAGGTTCAGGGCAATTGGGGCGAGATGATTCTGGAAACGGTTTTAGAAAATTCCGGCCTCCAGAAGGGACGGGAATATACGGTTCAGGCAGTATCTGTCCGTAAGGAGGAAGACGGCAGCACGCGCCGCCTGCAGCCGGATGTCTTGGTCAACCTGCCGGACAACAAACAGATTGTGATTGATTCCAAGGTCTCGCTGACGGCTTATGTGCGCTACACGCAGGCTTCAGATGCGGATACGGCGGCACGCGAGTTGGCGGCACACGTTGCCAGCATCCGTGCGCACATGAAAGGCTTGTCGCTGAAGGATTACACCGATTTGGAAGGTGTGAACACATTGGATTTCGTCTTTATGTTTATCCCTGTCGAACCGGCCTACCTGTTGGCGTTGCAGCATGACGCGGGATTGTTCCAAGAGTGTTTCGACAAACGGATTATGCTGGTCGGCCCCAGTACGCTGCTGGCGACTTTGCGGACGGTGGCGAATATTTGGCGCAACGAGCAGCAAAATCAAAACGCACTGGCGATTGCGGACGAAGGCGGCAAGCTATATGACAAGTTTGTCGGTTTCGCCCAAACGCTCGAAAGCGTCGGTAAAAGCATCGATCAGGCGCAAAGCAGCTTTCAGACGGCATTCAAGCAACTTGCCGAGGGGCGCGGGAATCTGGTCGGCCGCGCCGAGAAACTGCGTCTGTTGGGTGTGAAGGCAAACAAGCAGCTTGCACGCGATTTGACCGAACGTGCCAATGAAACAACGGCGTTGTCGGAATCTTTGGAATATGCGGCAGAAGATGAAGCAGTCTGACTTGTGCGGAAAAATATTGTTTCAGTAGGGGCGGGAATGCCGAAAGCGCGGCGTAACTGTACCGGTTCTGATTCGGGGTTTGTTTGAAGTACTTACCAAAGCCTTGTCCGGCGAGGTACACCGGCAAGGTGGCGGTTGTCTGAGCCTTTTGTGTTTCAGACGGCATCAGTGCAGATGATGCCGTCTGAAGACCGTAGGGAAGGCGGTTAGAAAAACGGATTGTGCCGCTTTTCGTGTCCGATGGAAGTCATACGCCCGTGTCCGGCGACAACTTGCACGGTTTCGGGGAGGGCGAATAATTTGTTGCGGATATTATTGATTAAGTCGGCGTGGTTGCCGCGCGGAAAATCGGTTCTGCCTATGGTTTCGTAAAACAGCACGTCGCCCGCAATCAGTAATTCCGCTTCGGCACAATAAAAGACGATATGTCCTGGCGTATGGCCCGGAATATGCAGCACTTGAAAGGCATAGCGTCCGACCGTGAGCGTTTCGCCTTCTTCGAGCCAACGGTTCGGCGCAAAGGCGGGCGAGACGGGAAATCCGTATTGCGCGGTGGTTTGCGGCAGCGATTGGAGCAGGAATTCATCTTCGCGGTGCGGGCCGAGGATGGGGACTTTATGCGTTTTCAACATTTCGACCACGCCGCCCGCGTGATCGAGATGGCCGTGCGTCAGCCAGATTGCCGTGAGCGTGAGTTTGCGGTTTGCCAACGCTTGCAGCAGGAACGGCACGTCGCCGCCGACATCGGTCAGGACGGCTTCGCCGCTTTCGTCGTCCCAAATCAGGGTGCAGTTTTGGCGGAAGGGGGTAACGGAGAGGATTTCGTAACGTAGGGCCATGGCGTGTTCCTAAACGGTTTTTCAGACGGCATCGGGTTTGCCGTTTGTTTTATGGCGGTTTGCCGCCTGTTTTGATATTGGGGGAATCAGGTGACTAAGAAGATAATCGGCGGCATCATACCGATTTTTACGGCGGTTTTCATCCCTGCATCGGCAGGCGCGGCGGATTTGATGCTGGCGCAGGAATACAAAGGGCAGGACATTGCCGGCTGGGCGATGAGCGAGAAACTCGACGGCGTGCGCGCGTATTGGGACGGTAAACATTTAGTCAGCCGGCAAGGATATGTATTTACACCGCCCAAAGGTTTTACCGCGCAGTTTCCGCCCTATCCTTTGGACGGCGAATTGTATAGCGGACGCGGTCAGTTTGAGCAGATTTCCGCCGCCGTGCGTTCGTCTTCCGGCGATTGGCGCGGTATCCGCCTGCACGTTTTCGATGTACCCAAGGCGCAGGGCAACCTCTACCAACGTTTGGCAGTCGCAACGCAATGGCTGAAAACGCATCCGAACGCGCAGATTACCATCATCCCGCAAATCAAAGTGCGCGACCGGCAGCACGCGATGGATTTTTTGAAACAAATTGAAGCGCAGGGTGGCGAAGGCGTGATGCTGCGCCAGCCCGAATCCCGTTACAGCGGTGGCAGGAGCAGCCAATTATTGAAGCTGAAAAGCCAATACGACGATGAATGCACGGTAACGCGGCACTATGAGGGCAAAGGGCGAAACGCCGGACGGCTGGGCGCGGTCGGCTGCAAAAACCGACACGGCGAATTCCGCATCGGCAGCGGTTTCAAAGACAAAGACCGCGACAATCCGCCCAAAATCGGCACGCTGATTACCTACCGCTACCGTGGCTTTACGCAGAAAGGTACGCCGAAATTTGCCACATTTGTGCGCGTACGTACCGACCGCTGAGCAGGACGGTTCGGACGGCAGCCGATACTTTGGTTTATAATTTTCCTTTTACCGACCGATTCCGACATATGACCAATTTAGAAACCAAACGCCTTGAAACACAGGCGATGCTTGAAAACGCCGAACTTTTGTTCGACCAAGGGCAATGCCGCGCCGCGCTGCAAAAAGTAGCGGATGAGATTACGCGCGATTTGGGCGGCAAATATCCGCTGCTGCTGCCCGTGATGGGCGGGGCGGTGGTGTTTACGGGGCAGTTGTTGCCGCTGTTGCGCTTTCCCTTAGATTTTGATTATGTTCATGTTTCCCGTTACGGCGATAAGCTGGAGGGCGGCGTGTTCAACTGGGAACGTATGCCCGATGCGGAACAAATCCGAGGCAGACATGTGGTCGTGTTGGACGATATTCTAGACGAAGGGCATACGATGTCCGCCATTCAAGCCAAACTTTTGGAAATGGGTGCGGCAAGCTGCCGTTCGGCGGTGTTCGCCAACAAGCTGATCGACAAACCCAAGCCTATCCGAGCCGATTATGTCGGACTGGATGTGCCGAACCGTTATGTTTTCGGTTACGGCATGGATGCGGCAGGCTGCTGGCGCAATCTGGGCGAGATTTACGCACTGAACGGCAAATAGGCAGGCATGCCGTCTGAATGTTTTTCAGACGGCATAACGTTTATACGGCAGGTTGGCAGAAGAATTATAAACAGGACGNATATACACCATGATAGGGCTTTTAATCATCACACACGAAACCATAGGCGAAGCCTACCGCAAGCTGGCGCATCATTTTTTTCCGGGCGGGCTGCCTGAACACGTCCGCATACTCGGCGTGCAGCCGACGGAAGGCCAAGACGACATCATCAACAACGCCATTGCCGCGCTTCAGGAATTTCCCGACAACGACGGCGTGCTGATTATGACCGATATTTTCGGTGCGACCCCCTGCAATGCAGCCCGCCGCCTTGTACGTGAAAACAAATCGGCCATTCTGACCGGCCTGAATGCGCCGATGATGATTAAGGCCGTCCAATATTCGCCGACGGCGGAAGACCTTGCCGCCTTCACCGAGAGTGTCAGGGAGGCCGCCGTCAGGGGAATTTTCGCCATCATGTCCGCACCGGACGATTTGGTGTGCCGGAAAAACCATGATGCCGCCTGAAGGAGCGGTAGGACAAGAAAACATTTTAAACGGCGTCTGCTGCCGATATACATAAAACGGGAATCGAAATGCTCAAACAATCCATCGAAATCATCAACAAACTCGGACTTCACGCCCGCGCGTCCAGCAAATTCACCCAAACCGCGTCTCAGTTTCAAAGCGAAGTCTGGGTAACGAAAAACGGCAGCCGCGTCAACGGCAAAAGCATCATGGGCTTAATGATGCTCGCCGCCGCCAAAGGTACCGTCATCGAGCTGGAAACCGACGGCTTGGACGAAGCCGCCGCCATGAAGGCATTGACCGACTTAATCAACGACTACTTCGGCGAGGGCGAATAATGAGTATCGTGCTGCACGGTGTCGCCGCGGGCAAAGGCATCGCCATCGGACAAGCCCACCTGATTACGCGCGGCACGGCTGAAGTGCCGCAATACGACGTTTCAGACGAGCTCATCGACACCGAAGCCGCCCGTTTCGATGCCGCCATCAAAGCCACGCGCAAAGAGTTGGAACAGCTGCGCAGCGCGATTCCCGAAAACGCTCCGACCGAATTGGGCGCGTTTATTTCGCTGCACCTGATGCTGCTGACCGATGTAACCTTGTCGCGCGAACCCGTCGATATTTTAAAAGAACAAAAAATCAACGCCGAATGGGCATTGAAGCAACAGAGCGACAAACTTGCCGCTCAGTTTGACGGCATAGGCGATGCCTATTTGCGCGAACGCAAGCAGGATATGCTGCAAGTCGTCCAGCGCATCCACAACAACCTGGTTGGGCAGGGCAACGATTTAAATGTTGCCGATAACCTGTTTGACGAAACCGTGCTGATTGCGCACGACCTTTCGCCTGCCGATACGGTTTTGTTCAGAGAGCAGCGGATTGCCGCTTTTGTAACCGATGTCGGCGGTCCGACCAGTCATACGGCGATTTTGGGCAGGAGCTTGGACATCCCGTCCGTCGTCGGGCTGCACAACGCGCGCAAACTGATTACCGAAGGCGAAACGGTCATCGTGGACGGCATCAACGGCGTGTTGATTATTTCGCCGGATGAGTCGGTGTTGAACGAATACCGTCGCCGTGCCCGCGAATACCGCAGCCACAAACGCGAGTTGAACAAGCTCAAAAAGACCGCCGCTGCTACCGCCGACGGGGTCTGTATCGAGCTTTTGGGCAATATAGAATCAGCCGAAGATGTCAAATTACTGCACAACCTCGGCGCAGACGGCATCGGGCTGTTCCGCAGCGAGTTTCTTTACCTGAACCGCGATACGATGCCGTCTGAAGACGAGCAGTACGAAGTGTACAGCGCGATTGTCAAAAAAATGAAAGGCAAAAGCGTTACCATCCGAATCGTTGATTTAGGCGTGGATAAAAACCCCCGCTGGTTCGGTCAAAACGCCACCCCCAACGGCAGCCTCAACCCCGCACTGGGCATGACCGGCATCCGCCTGTGCCTTGCCGAACCGGTCATGTTCCGCACCCAGATGCGCGCCATCCTCCGTGCCGCCGTCCACGGCTCCGTGCGCATGATGTGGCCGATGATTACCTCCTTGTCTGAAGTGCGCCAATGCCTGATTCATTTGGATACCGCCCAGCGGCAGCTTACTGAGCGCGGTGAAGCCTTCGGCGATGTCGGTGTCGGCTGCATGATTGAAATCCCCTCGGCCGCGTTGACCGTCGGCAGCATTTTAAAACTGGTCGATTTTATTTCCATCGGTACCAACGACCTGATTCAATATATCTTGTCCGTCGACCGCAGCGACGACAGCGTCAGCCACCTCTACCAGCCCGGACATCCTTCCGTGTTGAAAATGCTGCAACACGTCATCCGTACCGCCAACCGTATGGAAAAAGACGTGTCCGTGTGCGGCGAAATGGCGGGCGACACGGCGTTTACCCGCGTTTTATTGGGTATGGGGCTGCGCCGTTTTTCGATGAATCCCAACAACATCCTGCCCGTCAAAAACATCATCCTGAACAGCAATATCGCACAGCTCGAAAACGATATTGCCAAAATCGTCCGCTGCGAGGACGAGGAAAAGGCGGAAAAGCTGATCAAACAGATGAACAGCGCGCCGGCAGGAGAGGAAGCCGAAGCCAAAGTGCGGAAATAAATATTGTTGACAATGGAAAAAGATTGCAGTCAAATAACGCCCTTAGAAAAAATATAGCTGCTTTGGTAAAAAAATGCCGTCTGAAAGGTTTTTCAGACGGCATTTTGTTTTTAAGGAAGCATCAACGGAAACGGACGATTTCCCTGTCTTCGATATGGATGCGTACCGTATCGTTTCCCGATATTTCACCGGCGTGCGGCATATCGAGGTTCAGCCACAGGATGCCGTGTTCCGGATGGAGGACGGACAGGCTGAACGATTCGGGCAAACAGGTACGGGATAATACGCGGCACTCCATGCCGTCTTGGTCGAAACGCACCGCATGTTGCGGAATATGGCGGTCATCGTCGGTATTGGGCAGCCCCATCAGTCGGGCGACCTGCACGCAGGACGGTGTTTTGACCAATGTTTCGGGCGTGCCGTATTGTAGAATTCTCCCTTCATGCATCACGGCGATTTCGTCTGCCGTCGTACAGGCTTCTTCGGGCGAATGGGTAACCAAAACGGCAGGGATGCCGCCGTTTCGGATGCGTTCGGCAGTCATACGGCGCAGCGTGCCGCGCAAATGCGTGTCCAAACTGGAAAACGATTCGTCCAGCAACAGCAGGGAAGGGCGGACAACCAAAGCGCGCGCCAGTGCCAACCGTTGCTTCTCGCCTCCGGAAAGTTTTTCAGGCTTGCGGTGCGCCTCGTTTTCCAGTCCGACTTCGGCAAGTGCCGCCATGGCAAGGCGTTCGGCGTCGGCTTTCGGCATTTTTTGCATTTTCAAACCGAATGCCGCATTTTCCAGCGCACTCATATGGGGAAACAGCGCGTAATCTTGAAACATCAGCGAAATACGGCGTTTTTCGGGCGGCATACGGGTAATGTTTTCCCCGTTCAGCCGAATTTCGCCGCCGTCCGGACGGACAATCCCCGCAATCATATTCAGCAGGGTGGATTTTCCGCAGCCCGACCGCCCCAAAACGGCAAGTATTTTGCCGCGCCCGACAGTCAGGCAGATGTTGTCGGCGACGGTTTTATTGCCGAAGCGTTTGCAGAGTCCGTTCAGTTCAAGCATGGCGCATCCTATAAACGTATGCCGTCCAGCCACTCGGACAGCGGATGGGCGGCATCAATCAGACCGTAACGGCAAAACGCGTCCAGCGTAACCAGTTGCGCGTCGTGCATCATGTTTCCCGACAACATGGCATCCAACAGACCGCCGATGTCCATCTTTTCAAAACATGCAACCTCGCCGTCCTGATTTTCAGGCAGGAAGGTTTCGGGCAGGATGGCATCGAATACATACAGGATTTCATTGTGCACACCCCGGCTGACGGGGCGCAGGCTGTGCAGCCGAGATACCGGACGGATAAACGGGAACAGCGTTTTATCCAAACCGGCTTCTTCGCTGCTTTCGCGACACACGGCTTCAGACGGCACTTCGCCGCTGGAAACACCGCCGGCGGCAGTATTGTCGAGTTTGTCGGGATCGACTGCTTTGTGCGGACTGCGCCTGCCTATCCAGAAATGCCATCGGCCGTCCGATTCGGTCAGACCGTTGAGATGGACGGCGCGGCTGAGCAGTCCGAACGGACGGAAAGCGGCGCGTTCGAGCGTGAACAAGGGGTTGCCGCCGCCGTCGGTCAGGTCGAAACACTCGTTGCGCCAGCCGTGAAGCAGCCCCGCCTTGTTCCATGTGCGGGCGAGGTGCTGCAAGCGGCCGCCCATATCTGACCAGCCGTCCGCATTCAGAAAAATGCCGTCTGAAGACTCCGAGCAGCCTGCCTCCCAGTCTTTTTTGACGCGCTCCGCCCATTCCGGCGACAGGTTGCCCAAAGGCAGGCCGTTCAGATACAGTGTTTTCCAGCAACTTTCTGCACCGTAACTTGCTTTTGCCCACTCGAACAGGGCATCAAGGTCGTGTTTGCTGACGGATTCGGTAAAACGGACGGTCGGCATGGTTGGCTTTCTTGAACATAATGTGGAAGATTGTAGCCAAGCCGCCTGAATTTGCAACCGCAAACAGACGGCGGGCTGCCGTTCCGATATTGCGGCAGGAAGGAAGATCCGGCAAAAAACGGAGGCGGCAGGAAACAGGCAAAACAAAACCCCTCGGCATTGAACCAAGGGGTTTAATATTTGGTTGCGGGAGCAGGATTCGAACCTACGACCTTCGGGTTATGAGCCCGACGAGCTACCATGCTGCTCCATCCCGCGTCAGAAGGTAGAACTATACAGAAGGTAGTATGCGGTGTCAAGCATTCTTTCCGCGAAAAATCATGAAATCTTGTCCGAGGCCGGTTTATGCCTGATTTGAAATATTATTTTCTTTACAAAAATCCAAGCCCGTGGTTTAATTTTGGTTAACATTGAAACAGGGGTGCTGCCTGATGTTTAGGCGGCTGAGAAATACCCTTTACACCCGATCGGGATAATACCTGCGTGGGGAGTTTTCACGGATTCTGTCTTTCAGACGGCATTGGTTTTCAAATGCCGTCTGAAAACGCAAAACGCTCCTGTTTCTTTATTCTAAACGAGAAAACAGGAGCATTTTTTATGACTACGCCAAAAAAAACTGCCAAAACTTCCGGCAACGAAGCGCGCGAGCTTGCCGACTTGAGCGAAGACATCGGCATCCGCTTCAAATATCCGAACTCGGAACGCGTGTATCTGCAAGGCAGCCGCGACGACATCCGCGTGCCTTTGCGCGAAATCCGTCAGGACGACACTTACACGGCGCAAGGTACGGAAGCCAATCCGCCGATTCCCGTCTATGACACCAGCGGCGTGTACGGCGACCCGGCGGCGCACATCGACCTGAAACAAGGCTTGCCGCACATCCGCACCGCATGGCTGGATGAACGCGGCGATACCGAAATCCTGCCCAAGCTTTCTAGCGAATACGGCATCGAACGTGCGCACGACCCGCAAACCGCCCATCTGCGTTTCAACCAAATCACCCGCCCGCGCCGTGCGAAAAGCGGCAGCAACGTAACCCAGCTTCACTATGCGCGCCAAGGCATCATCACGCCCGAAATGGAGTTTGTCGCCATACGCGAGCGTATGAAACTGGACGAGCTTTTCAGACGGCCTGAATACGCCAAGCTCTTGAAACAGCACGCAGGGCAAAGTTTCGGCGCGAATATCCCGACCCGTCCCGACCAAATCACGCCCGAATTCGTGCGCCAAGAAATCGCCGCCGGACGCGCGATTATCCCTGCCAACATCAACCACCCCGAACTCGAACCGATGATTATCGGCCGCAACTTCCGCGTCAAAATCAACGGCAATTTGGGCAATTCCGCCGTAACCTCCAGCCTGACCGAAGAAGTCGAAAAAATGGTGTGGTCGCTGCGTTGGGGCGCGGACACGATTATGGATTTGTCCACCGGCGCGCACATCCATGAAACGCGCGAATGGATTATCCGCAACGCGCCCGTCCCCATCGGTACCGTGCCTATCTATCAGGCTTTGGAAAAAACTGGCGGTATTGCCGAAGATTTGACTTGGGATTTGTTCCGCGACACCTTAATCGAACAGGCGGAGCAAGGCGTGGACTATTTCACCATACACGCAGGCGTGTTGCTGCGTTATGTACCGATGACCGCCAACCGCCTTACCGGCATCGTCTCGCGCGGCGGTTCCATCATGGCGAAATGGTGTTTGGCACATCATCGGGAAAACTTCCTCTACACGCATTTCGACGAAATCTGCGAAATTATGAAGGCGTATGACGTATCGTTCAGCTTGGGCGACGGCCTGCGCCCCGGCTGCATTGCCGATGCCAACGACGAATCCCAATTCGCCGAATTGCACACCTTGGGCGAATTGACCGATAAAGCGTGGAAACACGACGTACAAGTCATGATCGAAGGCCCCGGCCATGTGCCGCTGCAACGCGTCAAAGAAAATATGACCGAAGAGCTGCAACACTGCTTTGAAGCACCGTTTTATACCCTCGGCCCGCTCGTTACCGACATCGCCCCCGGCTACGACCACATCACTTCGGGCATAGGCGCGACCAATATCGGCTGGTACGGCACGGCCATGCTCTGCTACGTTACCCCGAAAGAGCATTTGGGGCTGCCCGACAAAGAAGACGTGCGCACCGGCATCATCACCTACAAACTCGCCGCCCACGCCGCCGATCTCGCCAAAGGCTGGCCGGGTGCACAGTTGCGCGACAACGCCCTGAGCAAGGCGCGTTTCGAGTTCCGCTGGCGCGACCAATTCCGCTTAAGTCTCGACCCCGAACGCGCCGAAAGCTTCCACGACGAAACCCTGCCCGCCGAAGGCGCGAAAATCGCCCACTTCTGCTCGATGTGCGGCCCCAAATTCTGCTCGATGAAAATCACGCAGGAAGTACGCGACTACGCCGACAAGCAAAAAGCCCAACAGCAAGGCATGGAGGAAAAAGCGGTCGAGTTCGTCAAAAAAGGCGCGAAGATTTACAGTTGAAACGTCAAGCAAAAAAATGCCGTCTGAAAACCGGAAAAAGGGCTTCAGACGGCATTCTTTCGCTTGTGAAAATGATTAAACAACCGATAATTAAAGTAATTTTTAAAATTTTTATAGTGGATTAAATTTAAACCAGTACGGCGTTGCCTCGCCTTGCCGTACTATTTGTACTGTCTGTGGCTTCGTCGCCTTGTCCTGATTTTTGTTAATCCACTATATATTCACATAGATGGGGATGATGGGATTTAGGGTTCTGATTTTGTTTTTGAGAGAATGAAGGAATTTGAGATTGTGGGCGATTATCGGGAAAAATAGAATCTTTCCGCCGTCATTCCCGCGCAGGCGGGAATCCAGACCGGTCGGCACGGAAACTTATATGTCATCATTCCACCCATCCCGCGCCACCCTCAACGGTTCAAATCCACACAAAAAAACACATCCCGTCATTCCCACGAAAGTGGGAATCTAAGACTCGGGGTTGGAGAAACCGTTTTATCCGATAAGTTTCCGCACCGACAAAACTAGATTCCCGCCTGCGCGGGAATGACGGCATATCGGCAGGCGCAGGATAAATGCGTAAGGTGCTGTATATGGCTACCGTGGTAGCGACACGTTTTGAACCGCTTATTCGGGATTTCTACCAACGCCTGCTGTCCAAGGGTAAGCCGTATAAGGTTGCCGTTACGGCATGTATGCGCAAACTGCTGACGATATTGAATGTCCGGATGAGTGATTATTTTGTCGAAAACGATACCGCCGAAAACGGTATCCGGACGGCTTGATTTGAGTTTTGGTATTTTTGCCCGACGGGGTGAAAAATACAGTTGCTACGGCTCGATGAATCGTCAGAAATACTCGAACCGTCATTCCCGCGCAGGCGGGAATCCAGACTGGTCGGCACGGAAACTTATCGGAAAAAAAGGTTTCTCCGGCCCCGAGTCCTGGATTCCCACCTTCGTGGGAATGACGGCGGTAGATTTGGCGGATGCGGCGGATTTGGCAGGCCTCAACCCATCCTACAACCCACTCTGCCCGCTTTTTACGAATCCGCCGCCATCCAGGAAAACGCAAAAAATGCCGTCCGAAAACCTTTCGGACGGTATTTTCGCGGGCAAATCAGTAGAAGACTTCGCGCCAGCTTAAGCGTTTCATACCGCACGTCGGACCGGGCAGGTTTCGGGTTTCGGAAGGGCGGTGTGAAATGAAACGCGGCGGACGGCACGGATGCCGTCTGAAAGCGGCGGGCCGGCCCGGCAGCGTCAACCCAAGGCGAAAAGTTCCCTGCCGTGGATTTTGAGCCACTGTTTCGCTTCGGGCGTGTAGGGGGCGAAGCGGCGGGTCAGCGCCCAGAATGCACGGCTGTGGTCGGCGTGGGTGAGGTGGCAGAGTTCGTGTATGCAGACATAGTCGGCAACGTATTCGGGTGCACCGACTAGCCGCCAGTTGAGGCGTATGCCTGTGGTTTTGCGGCACACGCCCCAGAAGGTTTTGGCAGAGGTCAGCGAGGCGGCGGCGGGGAACAGTTGTGTGGTGCGGGCGTGGTGTTCGAGGCGGGGAAGCAGGTAGCTTTGGGCCTGCCGTTTCAGAAAGGTTGCCAACAGTGCCGCCTGTTTGTCGTGCGTGTCTTCGGGGACGAGGATTTCAGACGGCATCAGCAGGATTTGCGTGTCTTGATGGGCGGTAAGGGCAAGCTGCCTGCCGTGGAACCAGATATGTTCGGGCAGCCGGTTTGCCGTATTGTGCGGCGGTGTTTTCGCCAGTGTTCGCCGCAGGACGGCTTCGTTTTCGTACAGCCANCGGTTTAGAGCGGAGACGGAGAAGCAGGGTGGGACGCTAATGCTGACGGTATGTGTGCCGATAGGGCGGATAATCAGGTTTTTCTTGGCACGGCGTTTGACTTCTATGGTCAGTTCTATGCCGTCTGAAAGGGTGTGGATCAGGGAGGTCATACGGTTTCAGACGGCATTTTGGCGGCAAACGGGCCTGCGCCGGAAATGAGCGGCTGCTGCGTTTCGATGAGGCGTTCGCATTTTTCCATCAATTCGGCTTCGCTGCCGCTTGCGTGCGGGACGGGCGGACAGATGACGACGGTGATTTCGCCCGGATATTTCAGAAAGGAGTTTTTCGGCCAAAATTCGCCGCTGTTGAGGGCGACGGGGACGATGTCCATCTCAAACATTTTCGCCATACGCGCACCGCCGAGCTTGTATTTGCCGCGCTTTCCGGGCGCAAGGCGCGTGCCTTCGGGGAAGATGGTGATCCAATAGCCTTCGTTTTTGCGCGCCAAGCCCTGCTTCATCAGCCGTTCGTTGGCCTCGCGGCGGTTGTTGCGGTCTATGCCTATGGTTTTGACCAATTTCAAGCCCCAGCCGAAAAAGGGGATTTTGAACAGCTCGCGTTTGGCAACGAACACCTGCGGCGGAAAAATCTCTTGGAGCGCGAGCGTTTCCCAGCCGCTTTGGTGTTTGGCGCAGATGACGGAGGGGCGGTCGGGGATGTGTTCCGCGCCGATGATGCGGTATTTGAGCCCGACGATGTGTTTGAGCGACCAGTTGAGGATGCCGACCCAGACCCGCGCCATCTTGTGCGCCCCGTCCCGGAAAGGCGAGGCGAGCAGCATAAAGGGAAAGAGGAAAATCAGGCTGGAACAGAGTATCAGCCAGTAAATCAGGTTGCGGATGATAAGCATGGTTTTGCCTTGTCGGAATGCCGTATGTTCAGTCGGCTTGCGGTGCGGCGTTTTCCTGCATGATGTATTGTGAGAAATCGAGCAGGGTATCGAAAACCTGTGTGTGTTCGGGCAATTCGTGTCCGTGTTGGGAGAGCGTTTTTTTGCCTTTTCCGGTCAGAACCAGCGCGGGTTTTCCGCCGACGGCATCGATTGCCTGCAAATCGCGCAGGCTGTCGCCGACCAGCCAAGTTTCCGAAGCTTGGGCGTTGAAGCGTTCGAGGATGTCTTCAATCATGCCCGGTTTGGGCTTGCGGCAGCCGCAGCCGTCGGCGCCGGTATGCGGGCAGAACCAGATGCCGTCGATTTCCCCGCCCGCCTGACGGATGAGGCGGTGCATTTTGGCATGCATTTCGGTGAGGTCTTGAACGGTAAAATATTTGCGGCCGATGCCGGATTGGTTGGTGGCGACGGCAACGGTGCAGCCTGCCTGCGTCAGGAATGCCACCGCATCCATGCTGCCTTCGATAGGTATCCACTCGTCAACGGATTTGACGAAGTCGTCGCGGTCCCGGTTGATGACGCCGTCGCGGTCGAGAATGATGAGTTTCATCACGGTTCCTTTGGGTTGGGCAGGTTCGGGGATGGCATTATACTGAAATATCGGTGGAAATGCGCCTGTGCTGCATTATAATGCACGCTTTCGATAATAATTCGCAACGGCGGCTCAGGTATGCCGTTTTAAGGAGTGGGGCGGGATGGTTGCCTATGCTTTCCTATTTTTGTTTGTAACGGCGGCGTTGGTGCTGATTATCAGGTCGCACTACCGCTGGACATATTTTTTCGCATCCGCGCTGTTTGTCTTTTTGGCGGGCGGTATGCTGATGTTGACGGCTCAGTGGCAGCGCGCCTTGAATTTCGCTTCGGTCTGGTTTGTGGTGCTGATACTGTTCCACAGGCTGAAAATCCATTATTACAAACAGCCGCTGTTGATTTCCGACTTTTTGCTGATTGCCGACTGGCGGAATTGGGAAACGCTGTTCCATTATAAGGAAGCGGTTATCGGTATGGCGGGGCTGCTGGCTTTGGCGGCATATGCGGTTTTCGGCTGGAGCGGTGCGGATACTTTGGGTGTGCCGTGGCGGTGGGCAGGCGCGGTTTTGTTTGCGGCGGCGTTCGTGTTGATGCGGCATTTTTCCAAACATCCGGGCGCGGTAAAGACGTGGCTGGACTCGCTGCCGGACGACGGGCGCGATGTGTTTTTGAATCTGCCGATGTCCTGTCGGGCGGTGTTTTTCCAAGTACCCGTGTTCGAGGGCGACGGGAAAGCGTTTGCCAGGCAGATGCCGTCTGAAACCCGGCCGTGCGGCATGTCTGATGAAAAACCCGATATTGTCGTTACCCTGATGGAATCGACGCTCGATCCGCACTGTTTCGACTTTGCCGCCGCCAAGATTCCCGATTTGAAAATGTTCGGACGGCAGGAAGATACCGTATTTTCCTCACCTTTGCGCGTGCATACTTTCGGCGGCGCAACGTGGAAGTCCGAATTTGCGTTTTTGGCGGGTGTTCCGTCCACAGATTTCGGCGCGTTGGCAAGCGGCGTGTTTTACTCGGTCGTACCGCATTTGCAGACCGGTTTTGTCCGCAACCTGCGCGAGCACGGTTATTTTTGCGTGGCGCTCTCTCCGTTTACCAAGGGCAACTACAATGCCAAGGCAGCATATGACTATTTCGGCTTTAATCTGATGTTCCAGCCGCAAGATTTGGGCTATCCCGCGCCGATGGGCAAAAACCTGTGGCACATTTCCAGTGAGGAAATGATGCAGTATGCGCGGATGATTCTCGAAAAACGCCATCCCGATTTGGAAAATGTGCGGCAGCCGATGTTCGTATATGTGCTGACCATGAAGGAACACGGGCCGTATCGGACGGATACCGACAATGTGTTTGATTTGGATGCGCCTGATTTGAATGCGAAAACCGTATCCGCACTTAATGACTACATCGGGCGCATTGTCGATTTGGACAAAGCGGTGGAAAGTTTCGACCGTTATCTGCACGAACGCGGCAAACCCTTTGTTTTCGGTTATTTCGGCGATCATCAGGTACCGTTTGAGGGCGTGTCCGTCAGGAAGAAATGGGATTATGCGCAGCCGGATTATGTAACGCAGTTTGCCGTCAGGAGCAATATTGCCGGCGGATTCGTACAGCGGCAGGATTTCCTCGACCTTGCCTTTGCAGGCGGTGTGCTGATGGAGGTGGCGGGTTTGGAAGCCAAAGACGGCTTCATGCGTGCGAATATGGCGATGCGCGGTTTGTGCGGCGGAGGGTTGGAAGACTGCCCGAACCGGGAGTTGGTCGGAAATTACCGCAACTATCTGTACGACGTTTTGAAAATTGCCCGTTAGCTTTTTGCCGCACGGCTGCAACGGTTGCGAAAATGCCGTCTGAACAGGGCTTCAGACGGCATTTTGCCTTTATCCTTTAAATACGGGGACGAGTTCCATTTGGCTCAATACCTGTGCGGCGATGTTGACGATGCCGAAAAGGAAGACCCAAACCATCAGCCACAAGCCGCCGTAAACTTTATAGGTTTTGCCTGCGCCGAATTTTTGGCGCGAACGGTAGAGCAGCATGGCGGGGATGATGCCTGTCCAGACGGTTGCCGCCAGGCCGACGTAGCCGATGGCGGTAACGAAGCCGGTGGGGAAGAGCAGGCAGGAAATTAGAGGCGGTAGGAAGGTCAGCGCGGCGGTTTTGGTGCGGCCGGACACGCTGTCGTTCCATTTGAAGATGTCGGCGATGTAGTCGAACAGACCTAAGGTTACGCCTAAAAACGAGGTGGCGATCGCCATATAGGAAAACAGGGACAATATTTTGTCCATATTGCCGGTTTGGGCGAATTTGGACAGGGTTTCAATCAGGACCGAGACTTGCCCTTCGGCGGCGATGACGGGGGCGAACTCGTTGCGCGGCAGGTTGCCTTGGATGGCAATTTGCCAGAGGACGTAAATCACCAGTGCGACCAGTGTGCCCGTCCAGATGGATTTCGCCACTTTGGGCGCGTCGCCTTTAAAGTATTTGAGCAGGCTGGAGACGTTGCCGTGGAAGCCGAAGGAAGCGAGGCAGACGGGCAGGGCGGTGGCGACATAAATCCAGTAGCTGGTGCCGACGGGGGCTTGGGTGTCGAACAGGACGGGTATTTTGGCATCGGCAATCAGGCCGCCGGTTGCCCAAATAAAGGTTAATACCATGCCGCCGATGAGGACGCTGGTGAAGCGGTCGACCAAGCGTGCGGATGCCCATACGCAAAAGGCGAGGATGCCGAAGAAGACGAGTTGTCCGACGGTGAGTGAAACATCGCCGCCTACCGCGCTGCCGAGCCCTTTGGCGGTCAGGTCGCCGCCGACGAAGATGTAGGCGTAGGTAAGCAGGTATAAAACGAAAGCGACGGCGATGCCGTTGATGATGTTCCAGCTCCGTCCGAGCAGGTCTTTGACCATGGTGTCGAAACTTGCGCCGTGCGGATAGTGGGTGTTGACTTCCAAAATCATCAGGCCGCTGGAAAGCATGGAAAACCAGGTGTACAGCAACACGGCCAGCGAGCCGGTAAACCATACGCCGGATGTGGCGGTCGGGTTGGCAAGCATGCCTGCGCCGATAACCGTACCGGCGATAATCATCGCGCCGCCGAACAGGGAAGGGGTTTTGGTTGACATTGTTTATCTTTCTTCTAGAAATGCGTGGCCGCCATTATGCCGTAAAGTGTGGGGGGCTGTAAGGTGTTTGCAGTCATGCCGTCTGAAAGTCTGTTCAGACGGCATGACGTTCCATAGTATAATCTTTTTCCTTTTGGGCAACGGTGGACGCCGCCGTGTTTTTGAATGATGGGAGGCAGGATGTCTGACAGAAAATATAATGTGGACGCAGAGGAAATCGCCAAATTCAGCCGGATTGCCGACAAATGGTGGGACAAGTCGGGCGAGTTCAAAACCTTGCACGACATCAATCCGCTGCGGCTGGATTATATCGACGGACACGCGGATTTGTGCGGCAAACGGGTTTTGGATGTGGGCTGCGGCGGCGGGATTTTGGCGGAAAGTATGGCGCGGCGCGGCGCGGCGTTTGTAAAGGGCATCGACATGGCGGAGCAGTCGTTGGAAACCGCCCGCCTGCACGCGGCTTTGAACAATGTCGCCGATATCGAATACGAATGTATCCGCGTGGAAGACCTTGCCGAGGCGGAACTGCACTCGTTCGATGTGGTAACGTGCATGGAAATGATGGAACACGTCCCCGATCCCGCCGCCATCGTGCGTGCTTGTGCCAAGCTGGTCAAACCGGACGGCATGGTGTTTTTTTCTACCATCAATAAAAACCCGAAATCGTACCTGCATCTGATTGTGGCGGCGGAATATCTGTTGAAGTTTGTCCCCAAAGGCACGCACGACTGGAAAAAATTCATCGCGCCTGCCGAGCTGGCGCGGATGTGCCGTCAGGCGGGCTTGGATGTGGCGGATACGAAGGGTATGACTTACCATGTTTTGTCGCAAACTTATGCCTTGTGCGATTCGACCGATGTGAATTATATGTTTGCCTGCCGTCCGGCGTTCTGACGGCGGGTTTGCCCGTTTTTGAGCAAGTGAGTTGATATGTCTGTCTATACCAGTGTTTCCGATGATGAAATGCGCGGCTTCCTGAGCGGTTACGATTTGGGGGAATTTGTTTCCCTGCAGGGTATCGCGCAGGGGATTACCAACAGCAATTATTTTCTGACGACGACTTCGGGACGTTATGTGCTGACCGTGTTTGAAGTGTTGAAACAGGAAGAGTTGCCGTTTTTTCTGGAGCTTAACCGGCATTTGAGTATGAAGGGCGTGGCGGTTGCCGCGCCGGTTGTGCGCAAAGACGGCCGGCTCGATTCCGTTTTGGCGGGCAAGCCTGCCTGCCTGGTTGCCTGCCTGAAAGGTTCGGACACCGCGCTGCCGACGGCGGAACAGTGTTTCCATACCGGCGCGATGTTGGCGAAAATGCACCTTGCCGCCGCCGATTTCCCTTTGGAAATGGAAAACCCGCGTTACGATGCGTGGTGGACGGAGGCGTGCGCCCGGCTGCTGCCCGTCCTGTCGCAAGACGATGCTGCGCTGCTGTGTTCCGAAATCGACGCGCTGAAGGACAATCTCGGCAATCATCTGCCTTCGGGCATCATCCACGCCGATTTGTTTAAAGACAATGTGTTGCTTGACGGCGGTCAGGTGTCGGGCTTTATTGATTTTTATTATGCCTGCCGGGGCAATTTTATGTATGACTTGGCGATTGCGGTCAACGATTGGGCAAGGACGGCGGACAATAAGTTGGATGAGTCGTTGAAAAAGGCGTTTATCGGCGGTTATGAGGGCGTGCGCCCCTTGAGTGCCGAAGAAAAGGCGTATTTCCCGACCGCCCAACGTGCCGGCTGCATCCGTTTTTGGGTGTCGCGCCTGTTGGATTTTCATTTTCCGCAGGAGGGCGAGATGACGTTTATCAAAGACCCGAACGCATTCCGCAACCTGCTGTTGAGTTTGGGTTGATACCGTCTGCCGGGTAGGAATCCGATGCCGTCTGAAAGGGTTTCAGACGGCATTTTGTTTCGGGTTTGAATATGTTTTCCGGTTAGGTGTACCGGTTTCGGCTGCTTTGTTACGCACCCGCGCCGGTGTTTGCCTCTGAATTCCGGCGGTTGGCGGCGGTTTGACTGCGGACGGATAAAATTGTGCAGTCATTTTTGATTGGCTTTGGGTACAATCCAGCCATTATGTTTTGAAATGGGAAAACGGATGGATATGCGGCGTTGGGCGGTTGTCGGATTGGTTACGCTGCCGCCCCTGTGTTTTTTGACCGCGATGGTGCTTGCGCCTTTGTGGGCGATGGCGGCATATGACGGTTTTGCATGGGGCGCGGTGCTGTCGGATGCTTATATGCTCGAACGTCTGGCATGGACGGTATTTCAGGCGGCGGCAACCTGTATCTTGGTGCTTCCCTTGGGCGTACCTGTCGCGTGGGTGCTGGCGCGGCTGGCGTTCCCGGGGCGGGCTTTGGTGCTGCGCCTGCTGATGCTGCCGTTTGTGATGCCCACGTTGGTGGCGGGCGTGGGCGTGCTGGCTCTGTTCGGGGCGGACGGGCTGTTGTGGCGCGGCCGGCAGGATACGCCGTATCTGTTGTTGTACGGCAATGTGTTTTTCAACCTTCCCGTGCTGGTCAGGGCGGCATATCAGGGGTTTGTGCAAGTGCCTGCGGCACGGCTTCAGACGGCACGGACATTGGGCGCGGGGGCGTGGCGGCGGTTTTGGGACATTGAAATGCCCGTTTTGCGCCCGTGGCTTGCCGGCGGCGTGTGCCTTGTCTTCCTGTATTGTTTTTCCGGGTTCGGGCTGGCATTGCTGTTGGGCGGCAGCCGTTATGCCACGGTCGAAGTGGAAATTTACCAGTTGGTCATGTTCGAACTCGATATGGCGGAGGCTTCGGCGCTGGTGTGGCTGGTGTTGGGGGTAACGGCGGCGGCAGGGTTGCTGTATGCGTGGTTCGGCAGGCGCGCGGTTTCGGATAAGGCGGTTGCCCCCGTGATGCCGTCGCCGCCGCAATCGGTGGGGGAATATGTGCTGCTGGCGTTTGCGGCGGCGGTGTTGTCCGTGTGCTGCCTGTTTCCTTTGTCGGCAATCGTGGTGAAAGCGTGGTCGGCCGGCGAATCGTGGCGCGTGTTAATGGAAAGTGAAACGTGGCAGGCGGTGTGGAATACTTTGCGCTTCTCGGCGGCGGCGGTGTTTGCGGCGGCGGTTTTGGGTGTCATGTATGCGGCGGCGGCGCGGCGGTCGGCGTGGATGCGCGGGCTGATGTTTTTGCCGTTTATGGTGTCGCCGGTTTGTGTTTCGGCGGGTGTGCTGCTGCTTTATCCGGGGTGGACGGCTTCGTTGCCGCTGCTGCTGGCGATGTATGCGCTGTTGGCTTATCCGTTTGTGGCAAAAGATGTTTTGTCGGCTTGGGATGCACTGCCGCCGGATTACGGCAGGGCGGCGGCGGGGTTGGGCGCGGATGGTTTTCAGACGGCATACCGCATCACGCTCCCACTTTTGAAACCGGCGTTGCGGCGCGGCCTGACTTTGGCGGCGGCAACCTGCGTGGGCGAATTTGCGGCGACATTGTTCCTGTCACGTCCGGAATGGCAGACGTTGACGACTTTGATTTATGCCTATTTGGGGCGTGCGGGTGAGGATAATTATGCGCGGGCAATGGTGTTGACATTGCTGTTGTCGGCATTTGCGGTGTGCATTTTCCTGCTGTTGGACAACGGCGAAGGCGGAAAACAGACGGAAACGTTATAATGTGAACCCTTTTTCAGAGGACGGCAAAATGAGCGAGTTGAGCGAAATCCTTTCCTATAATCAGAAGTTTGTCGAGTCGGGCGAATATGAGAAATATTTTACCGACAAATACCCCGGCAGGGAGTTGGCGATTTTGTCCTGCATGGATGCGCGGATTATCGAGCTGCNGCCCAATGCTTTGGGGTTGAGGAACGGCGATGCCAAACTGATTAAAAATGCAGGTGCGCTGGTTGCGCATCCGTGGGGTTCGGTCATGAGGAGCCTGCTGGTTGCCGTGTTTGAACTGAAAGTCAAAGAAATCATGGTCATCTCCCATCACGATTGCGGTATGCAGGGATTGAATGCGGCCGGCTTTCTCAGTAAGGTGCATGAAAGCAATATTCCCGACGACCGTATCGAAACCTTGCGTTATGCAGGTGTCGACCTCGACGGCTGGCTGACCGGTTTCGACAACGTCGAAGACAGCGTGCGCCATACGGTCGAACTCATCCGCCGCCATCCGCTGATGCCGCGCCATATTGCCGTTCACGGATTGGTCATCCATCCCGTTACCGGCAAACTGACCCTGATTGTGGACGGCAGTGTTTCAGACGGCATAGACTTATTGGAAGGAATGGAAACATCATGAAGAAAATCGGACTGTTTGGCGGCACTTTCGACCCGATACACAACGGGCATCTTCATATTGCCCGCGCCTTTGCCGATGAAATCGGGTTGGACACGGTTGTTTTCCTGCCGGCAGGCGGCCCGTATCACAAAGACGCCGCCTCCGCTTCCGCCGCCGACCGCCTTGCCATGGTCGAACTGGCGACGGCAGAAGATGCGCGTTTTGCCGTCAGCGACTGCGACATCATCCGTCACGGCGAGACTTACACTTTCGACACCGTCCAAATTTTCCGCCAGCAGTTCCCTTCGGCACAACTCTGGTGGCTGATGGGCAGCGACAGCCTGATGAAGCTGCACACATGGAAAAAATGGCAGATGCTCGTGCGCGAAACCAATATCGCCGTCGCCATGAGGCAGGGTGGCAGCCTGCACCAAATGCCGGGCGAACTGCACGCATGGCTGGGCAAGTCCCTTCAGAACGGCAGCGTCCGCATCTTGTCCGCCCCGATGCATAATGTGTCGTCAACGGAAATCCGCCGCGCCGGTGTTTCAGACGGCATCCCACCTGCCGCCGCCCGTTATATCCGAGAACACCGGCTGTACGAAAAATTATGATAAATAATACTCACTAGAAATATGAACAGCAAAACTAAGCTTCGAGTTGATAAAATAATCGAACTGAAGCATCATATTGAGAATTGGGAAATTCAAACAAGCGAAGAGATCGAAAAGCTTCTTGTTGATTTTGAGAAACAGCCTAGGCAAGAAATGTCTTCTTATTATACGGAGCTTTTTAGAGATGTTCAATTTGCGGGTGTTTTGGTGCAAATAGCAAATAAGTATGCGGAAAACAGTAAAATCAATCGCTGTATAGTATCTGCTCTTGGAATGATGATGTGGAGGTATAAGCTTCCTGAGAGTGAGGAAATATATCGCCTTATGTTAGCGAATATTCAAAGAAAGGGAGTAGCTCTTTTTGTAGCATTTCATCTCCCTAAGATGAAAATGTTTGAGGAATTCCCGAATAAATGGGCCTATTTTATGAGTATACCTAAACTCTCTCCTAAAAAGACTTCTGCGGAATACTTTACTAACTTGGTCGAAGAATACATTTACTTTGTACCTATGATGTATAAGTCAGAATTGATTCAATACTTCAGTTTGAAATATAGTGAAACAAAAAGTGAATATCTAAAAGATAGATATAAAAAAATACTAATAATCCTGCGGGATTAGTACTTAATTGAGTAATTTTTGAGGAAAAACATCAACCCGAAAAGTCAAATCAGTAAGGAACGGCTATAATGCCGTCTGAAAACATCCCGTTAGGAAAACAATGAACGAGCAAGAACTGCAAGACCTGCAAAAAATGGTCGGGGTCGCCGTCAACGCCCTCGAAGACATCAAAGCCAAAGATATTTCCGTTCTCGAAACGCAAGACAAAACTTCGCTGTTTGCCAGAATGATTATCGCCAGCGGCGACAGTACGCGCCAAGTCAAAGCCCTTGCCAACAACGTTGCCGTCGATTTGAAAGAAGCCGGTTTTGAAATCCTCAGTACCGAAGGCGACAGTGGCGAATGGACGTTGGTTGATGCAGGAGACCTCGTCGTCCACGTCATGCTCCCTGCCGTGCGCGACTTCTACGACATAGACACCCTCTGGGGCGGTGAGAAACCGAGTTTCCACGCCGGAATGCAGAAGCCGTGGCACGCGGCAGACTGATTCCCGATGCCGTCTGAATGTTCAGACGGCATTTTCCTGTAAGGGAGAAAGCATTGAACATTACCGTTTTGGCAGTCGGCACCAAAATGCCGCGCTGGGTTGATGAGGCCGTCGCCGAATACGCCAAACGCTTCGGACGCGACGTCGCCTACGCACTCAAAGAAATCAAACCCGAAAAACGTGGCGCGGGCGTGAATGCCGCCCAAGGTATGGCGGCGGAAGAAAAACGCATCCTTGAAGCCGTTCCGCAAGGCGCGTTTCTCGTCGTTCTTGACGAACGCGGCAAAGCACCGACCTCCGTCGAGCTTGCGGAACACCTCAAAAGCTGGCAGCAAAACGGCGAACACGTCTGCTTCGTCATCGGCGGTGCGGACGGCATGACCGACCGCCTCAAACAACAAGCCCGCATGATGATGCGCCTGTCCAGCCTCACCCTGCCGCACGGGATGGTACGCGTCCTTCTGACCGAACAACTCTACCGCGCCGTCTCCATCCTGCACAACCATCCTTATCATCGGGAATAAGAAGGCTTTTGTCTGTACCCCTAATCGGTTAAAATCATCCCCGTTATTTCTGAACACACAGCAAAGGAATCCGCTATGGCACGCATGGTATTCTGCGTTAAGCTCAACAAAGAAGCTGAAGGCATGAAATTCCCACCGCTTCCCAACGAATTGGGCAAGCGCATTTTTGAAAACGTATCGCAAGAAGCATGGATGGCGTGGACGCGCCACCAAACCATGCTGATTAACGAAAACCGCTTAAGCCTTGCCGATCCGCGCGCGCGCGAATACCTGGCTCAGCAGATGGAGCAGTATTTCTTCGGCGACGGCGCGGATGCCGTTCAGGGATACGTTCCGCAATAACGGTTTTCCGTTTTGAACACAGGCTGTCCGAACCTGTTTCAGACAGCCTTTAAAATACTTGGAACAACCTTATCTTGACGCAACCGAACAAGTTTTGACGTTGAACAATGTTAAAATCCCCCGTTATTTCCAACCGCGCTTTCAGGAGCAGATGATATGCAACACGACGTTTACGACTACACCGCGCATACGGTTTCTAAAAACACCGTCCTGCAGAAAACCTACCGCCTGCTCGGATTTTCATTTATTCCGGCAGCCGCAGGCGCGGCACTTGCCGCCAATGCCGGTTTCAATTTTTACGCCGCCTTCGGTTCGCGCTGGATAGGGTTTGCCGTCGTGCTGGCGTTTTTCTACGGCATGATCCACGTCATTGAGAAAAACCGTTACAGCAATACCGGCGTTACCCTGCTGATGGTATTCACATTCGGCATGGGCGTATTATCGGCCCCGTGCTGCAATACGCGCTCCATATTGCCGACGGTGCGAAAATCGTTGGCATTGCCGCCGCGATGACCGCCGCCGTCTTTTTAACGATGTCCGCCTTGGCACGCCGAACCCGGCTCGATATGAACGCACTCGGATGCTTCCTGACCGTAGGGGCGGTCATTCTGATGGTCGCCGTGGTTGCCAATCTGTTTTTGGGTATTCCCGCACTTGCCCTGACCATTTCCGCCGGTTTTGTCTTGTTCGGTTCCTTAATGATTATGTGGCAGGTACGCACCGTCATCGACGGCGGCGAAGACAGTTACATCAGCGCGGCACTGACACTGTTTATCTCGCTTTACAACATCTTCAGCAGCCTGCTCAACATCCTGCTGTCCTTAAACGGCGATGACTGATGTAGGCGAAACACCATGCAAACCATGCCGTCTGAAAGCACTTATTTCAGACGGCATTTTGTTTTAGGCATACAATACGGATACACATTCATCAATATACGGTCGACCATGCTGTCGGAAGGAATCATATGTCACCGAATACACCGCGCCGCGCCGTTTATGCCGGCAGTTTCGATCCGCCCACATTGGGGCATCTGTGGATGATACGGCAGGCGCAATCTATGTTTGACGAACTCATCGTCGCCATCGGCATTAATCCCGACAAACGCAGCACCTACACGATAGCCGAAAGGCGGGATATGCTGCACGATATTACTAAAATGTTTCCCAACGTTAGAACCGATGTATTTGAAAACCGGTTTTTGGTGCATTACGCCCGTGAGGTAGATGCAGGATTCATCGTACGCGGCATCCGTTCCGCCTCCGATTATGAATACGAACGTTCCATGCGCCATATCAACAGCGACCTCGCCCCCGAAATATCCACCGTATTCCTTATGCCGCCGCGCGAAATTGCCGAAGTGTCGTCCACTATGGTTAAAGGCTTGGTCGGGCCGGAAGGCTGGACGGAAACCGTCAAAAGATATGTGCCGCCGGCCGTGTACCAAAAAATGATTGCAGAACATCACAACAATGCCTGACAGAAAGCTTCTGTCAAATATATTCAGGTTCAAATATGTGGGAAATCTTATTCAGACACCAAGATTTTGTCGCCATCAATAAACCTCAAGGCATATCCGTCCACCGTTCCGACGGCGAAGTCAGTCTGACGGCAACACTTGCGGCACAGTTGGGCGTAGAAAAGGTATGGTTACTGCACAGGTTGGACAAGCAGACCGGAGGCATATTGCTGTTTGCCCTTAATTCCCAAAGTGCCGCTGTTCTTGCCGCACAATTTGCCGAAAGGAAAATGAAGAAAACCTATTTAGCTTTGTCCGACCGCAAACCGTCCAAAAAACAAGGATGGATAAAAGGCGGCATGGAAAAATCCAGACGCGGAATGTGGAAGCTGACGCGCAATATGGAAAATATTGCCGTTACCCGTTTTTTCAGTATACGTATCAGTGAAAAAATGCGGCTGTTCATTCTTGAGCCTCATACCGGTAAGACACATCAGCTGAGAGTGGCAATGAAAAGTCTGGGTAGTCCTATTTTGGGGGACCGCTTATATGGAGGGACAGAATCCGAAACTACGTTCCTGTATGCATGGAAAATACAATTTACCTATCAACAACAAGAAATCGAAATTACTGCACCTTTGAAAAATGCATGGCAGGCCGAAAATATCTCTCATGCACTGGAAGAATTTTATATGGCAAAAGCAGGTTAATAAATATAAATTAATTTATAAACAATATGATAAATATTTTTATAAAAATTTTTCAAGAAAACGGTTGACCGCAAATCTCTTCAAGCGTATAGTTCGCTTCTTCGCTGCTGACGAAACGGCGGTGATGAAGTAGTTCAAACGCTCTTTAACAAAACAGATTACCGATAAGTGTGAGTGCCTTGAGCCTCACACTGTTTGAAAGAC